>JARRMA010000131.1:0-5057 GCA_037386505.1 Candidatus Bathyarchaeota archaeon | reverse complement strand
ATAATTTGATCAGCTTCTTTTGAAGTTGTATCTTCTATTAAATTAATAAATTGTTTCGATTTTACTAATTCAGCAACTTCAATACGATTATTTGCTGAACCTTCAATTTCTGCGAAATTTACTTTTGTTGAACTTTTTGAGTCAACAAGATATCTATGGTGTTTTCGTATATGATCAATAAACTCTGATGAATAATCTGTCTTGGAAGGAGCAGAAACAATGACGGTTTTAACTCCTGTCTCGAATATTGATTTTATTTTATCAATAATTAATTCATGAAAATTGTATAAATTCTTATCATCAGATCTTTTATCTTCAATTTTAATTTTTGTGATATGTTTTACAACATGACTGTAGATTTGCCATAATATTGCATAATCTGCTTCCAAACCTAGAAGAATTGCAACTGGATACCCTCTTTTATATCGGCGCTTATATTTCACTAGATTTTTTATCTCCTATTTATTTACCAAGACTTTCTTTAAACCTATAACTTGATTCTTAGATTATCAATTTTTTTAATTGTTAAACGAAAGTTTATATGTTTCAAAACTTAGTAAAAGAAAAATCCAAATTAAAGTGGAATGATAAATGAGCGATAAAGCAAATCCAGCCCCGCTTGGCTTATTAGGTTTTGGAATGACTACAGTTTTACTAAATATGCACAATGCTGGTCTTTTCACAGAGTTAGGAAGTATGATACTTGCAATGGGTATTGCATATGGAGGACTTGCTCAAGTAATTGCAGGAATAATGGAATTTAAGAAAGGTAACACATTTGGAACTCTAGCATTCACTTCTTATGGTCTATTTTGGTGGTCTTTAGTAATTTTATTGCTACTCCCAAATTTCACTCTTCTATCGCCAGCAGTTGTAGTTCCCAATAATATTGCGATGGCAGCATATTTCTTCATGTGGGGCATATTTACATTATTGATGTTCTTCGGTACATTAAAAGCAAATAGAGCAATACAGTTCGTTTTTGGCAGTTTAGTTATTCTTTTCTTTTTGTTAACAGCTGTAAGATTAACAGGAAATTCTGATTTATTGATGATCACCGGAATTGAAGGTGTAATATGCGGATCAAGCGCCATCTACACTGGAATAGCAGAAGTTCTAAACGAAGTCCACGGTAGAACAATTTTATCTTTAGCCCCAGTAAACAAGTAAAAAGTGTTATAGACAACTTTTTTACAGTTTACCCCTTATTCTTTTTTATATTATACTTACTGGAGAAGGTAATAGAATGGATAGATTCCTGTACACAAAAGAAATTCTTATCGACGACTCTGGGTGGGGTGATCTTATATTAGGAGTAATAATTGGAGCTCTTAAACTACCAGACCATCGATATATGGATCGGCGAATTCCTATTTCATCTTTTCAACCTCCAAATTTTCAAAATAAACAATATTTAGACGATGCAGTGAAAATTGCGCAAGAAATTGTTGAAGTTATGAAACCCGATGAAGAAACTACGTTTAAAATTTGTTCGGGATATGTTCTTTCAAGTATTCGCAGATATTTAAGAAAACAAGGATTTAGAGTAGAAGAAGTGGAAGTTACAGGAGAACTTCAAGAAATGGTTGAACGAAGTTTTACTGCGTGGTGCAAAGAGGTAGGAATTGAATTTGAAAGACTAAATGGAAAAAGAAGCTTTAATACCTTTTTGGATTGGGTTGCAGAAAAACCTCATTTAAGAGAACAACTTGTAAAGACAGGATGGAAGAGTTGGAACCAAAGATGGCGAAATAAAGTATACACTATGAAGTAACTATATAACTACTCTATAAGCTGAAAAAGTTCTTCTCTTATATATTCAATTAAGTCTTTTTTTGTACTTTTACTGAAAAGAGTTATAACACTATTTCTGGTTATTCCCATCGTTAGACCACGTTTTTGTGCTTCAAAAACCACATACCAAATTTTTCCATGCTTCAAGTAGTCTTGATATAACTGAGTGTCAACAAGTGCAGATCCAGCTAGGCAAAGTTTTTCAACTCCTGGTATGTCAACTTGGTCAAACCAAATGAGACGTGTTGCTTGCGGATTTGATTCATGAAGGTTTTTTAAAGTCTCATGTGGAATTTTGGTTTCAAGAATTATTTTTGGTGTAATAAAAATAATTTTACTTAGTCTATTAGCAATATGACTAGATAATAATTTTTTGACTCCTCGTGCCACTGATGGTGCGACTACAATTAAGAATAGCCGATTCTGAAATTTAGTAATCCAAAATTGGGCCTCCTCAGTAACTGGTTGCTCAATCAATTCACGTCTATAATAACTTGTTATAATAAAATCAGAACTAAAAATTCCTGAAATAAGGTTTTCATTTAGTTCTAGATCTAAAATTTCAGATACTAAAGTAATTATTTTTCCTTCGGTTGTTTCATAATTTTCTTCTTCATGAAAATCTTTTAATTTTTGAACAATTAGACCAAAATTCATTTCTTCTTTTATTTCAAAAATTTTTGCTGGAAGAACCATACTTTCATCGACTAACAGCTTATAGCCTAAAACTTTAAAGGTTTTGTAAGACTATTAATTGTCTCACTTAATCGAAGAGACAATAACTCAAATTATCTGCGTCTTTTTCTACGTCTTTGACCTGGTGAGTATTGTCCACTTTCCCTACTTAAAATGAAACGTTTATGGTATGCACTGCGATTATCAATTCTTGGAGCAGAAGAATGACGTTCTCTTGCTTCAAGCTTCGGAGTTATAGATCTAACTTTACCTGCTTTAGATAACGAACCGTGAGATGGCATATTTTCACATCCATTTTACGTTTATGAGATACTATCAGAAGTAATTTATAAAGATTCACAATTTTTTCTACTAAACTTATATCTTTGAGGAAAAATATTTGTTAAATAAGTGTTTGAGGTGAAATTGATGAAAGAAGCAATTATTTTAGCTGGAGGCGAAGGGTGGAGACTCAAACCAGCAACATGGGTCCCTAAACCTCTTCTAAAGATTAATAAAAAAACACTCATTGATCACCAAATTGAGTGGCTTAGATCTCATGATTTTGATAATATTATTGTTGCAGCGAATCGACCTGATCTTACAAGACTTCCTGTTGCTTATTCAATGGAAGAAGAAAATCTAGGAACTGGTGGAGCTACTAGAAAAGCATTCGAACAAATAAAAGGAAAAGTAGCATATGTAATGAATGTCGATGATTTAGTTTTCTATGATCCCAATGAATTGTTTGATTATGCAGGCAAAGGCGCGGGATTATTATTAGCTAAACCTCAAATACCCTTCGGAAAAGTAACCCTAGAAAATGGAATTAATGTAATACGCTTCCAACAAAGGAAAACCCTCGATTTTTATGTTAGCACTGGACACTATGTTTTCAAAAGGAATGTTGTTGAAACTCTATTTCCAGAAAAAGGTGATTTTGAGTTTACTGCCATGCAACGTATAGCTGACAAAAAAATGTTACAAGGTTACACTTATCATGGAATGTGGTTTACGCTTAATACAATGAAAGATCTTATTGATATTAGAAGATTCTTCAAAGAGTAATAATATGAAAATTCTAGGATTAATCGGTAGTCCTCGACTAGGTGGAAACACTGATATTCTAGTTGAAAAGATACTCGAAGGTAGTAGAAGTAAGGGTTATTCCACGGAGAAACTTTACCTTTATGACTATACAATTTCGCTATGTACAGATTGTCAAAGCTGTAAAAAGGGAGATTATCTTTGTTGCATTAATGATGAAATGCAAAAGATTTATCCAAAAATAGCTGAGGCAGATGTAATTATTTTCGGTACACCGTTATATTGGTTCGGTCCAACAGCAAAGATGAAAATGCTTATTGATCGATTTCGTCCATTTGTAAAAAATAGAAAGTTGGAAGGAAAAAAAGCAATTGTTGTATCTCCTTCTGCTGATGGAGCAGCTGCTTGTGGTCCACTTCTTGGAATGTTTAAATTGATTTTTGATTTTCTAAAAATGACATTTATTGCAAAAATTTTAGTTACTGCTTATGAAAAAGGGGAAATTGCTCGAGATAAACAAGAAATAGATAAGGCATACGAATTAGGCAGTTCATTGTAATAAAATATTACGATCTAAGAAAAATAATTACTTTATTCTTTTCCAACCTTGCTTTGTTATTTCTGATGTTTGATTTTCAAAAACTGTTTTTTCTCCACATTTACATCGAATGAAAATTTTATTTGTGCCTCCTAATGGACGTTTACAAGTACTACATCTAAGAGTTAATCGTTGGCCACGTTGCGTATCAATTTTACCCATAAATAATTACCTTAGTTAATATTTTATTGAGTATTAATTTTACGTTGGTTTGGCTGTGTCCCAAAGAAGTTCAAAATATTCTCTTGCAAATTTTACTAATCCGATATGATTACTCCATATTACTAAAAGTCCTGAATAACTACGGTTAGAATCTGCTTCACCCAAGAAAAGTAAAGCTTCTTTTCCGTCCACAATTACTCCTCCACCAAACAAATTATCACGTAAACGTGCATTTCCTAACAATTCTAAATCTTTTTGGTTCCAATCTCCAGTAACCATTATTTTAATATTTATTCCATTATTACGTATTTGACTTAAAATGGATACAGAAGCATCAACAAAACTCCTTGCAAAAGCAGGTACAGCTATCAACAGTTCACTTTTAACTATATCGAGCATCTCACGCAATTTTGCCATTGTGCTAAATTCCCCTCTTAGGATCCAAATGTCAGGTTTTTCCATTAACTCTCTTTTTTCATAAAGAGGTTGAAGTTCATTTAATACCACATTTTTCCAGCTGTTAACCATATCTTCTAGTCTTAATCTCGCTGCTTCTAGAGCTTCAGATGGCGCTTTTGGAAAATAACGTGTAGGACGTCCTCGCTCTGCTTCAACCCAACCCTTTCGTTCTAATGAATTTAATGTTTCATAGACTTTGGAATAAGGAATTCCCGCATGCTCGCTAACTTCACTAGCAGTCATAACTCCTCTTTCTAATAAAATCAAATAGGCTTTAGTTTCGTATTCTGTTAATCCTACTTCATGCAATACTTTTTTTGCA
>JARRMA010000130.1:0-4318 GCA_037386505.1 Candidatus Bathyarchaeota archaeon | reverse complement strand
AGCGTTCATGTAACAATTTGTTGATTTCTAAAACATTTCCTAGACTTTTACTCATTTTTCGGCCTTTTGCATCTAGAACAAATCCCTGAAATAGGAATTCTTCATAAGGAGCTTCTGGATTTCCGGTGAAAATTATATGTTCAAGTAGAAGCGAATTAGCCCAACCTCTAGTTTGATCAACTGCTTCAGTTAGAAAGTTTGTTGGGACCAACTGATCGAATTCTTGATCTGTGAATCTCGCATAGGGTGATGCTCCACTATTGTGCCAAACATCCAAAACGAAAGATTCTCTAACCATTCTACCTCCACAATTTTCACATTTCAGCATGATACGATCTATCCAAGGTTTATGGAGCTCGAAATCATGGCTTGGAAGTTCAAATGCTTTTTCACGTATCTCTTGTTTGCTGGAAACCAGAGTTTTTTTGCCACAATTTTCACAAACCCAGATAGGCAATGGTGAACCCCATACTCGATCTCTAGATATGCACCATGGTTTTCCCTCTTTAAGGAAAGCGAGAAATCGGTTTTTTGGACTGTCATAGAAGTATTTTACTTTTTGTGCAGCTTCCATCACTTTATTATTTATTTTATTTGTCCAGATGAAATATTCTCGCCGAGCTAACCATATCAATTTGTGGTGAGAACGCCAACACGTTGGATATTCATGTTTAACTTTACCGATTTTGAGTAGGAGCCCTCTTTTTTGGAGTTCTTCAACCACCATATTGTCAGTTTTTCTAACGAAAAAACCTTTGAATTTTCCTGCTTCCTCTGTAAAGATTGCCTGTTCGTCGAAAGGTGCAAACATTGGTAGATTTCTTTTTTGAGCTGCTGAATAGTCATCTTCACCATTTGCAGGGGCAAGATGAACTATCCCTGTTGCTGTAGAAACATCGACAAAATCTTCTGCTACAACAGTATGAATTAGAGAATGTTGATCAAGTTCTTTCTGTTTAGGGATCAAATCGTTAAAAGGATACTCATATTTTGTACCGACAAGATCTTTTCCTTTAATTGATTTTAGAATTTGGTAATGTTCTATTTCGAGTTTTTGCATGATTGGCTCGATTCGTTCGTTGGCGAGAATCCATGTTTCATTTCCAACTTTTACTTTGGAATAATCTTCTTTTGGATTTACTCCAATAATTAGATCTGTAATTAGAGTGAAAGGCATAGTTGTCCAAATTATGAAATATTCATTTTCTTTTCCCTTTATTTGGAACTTGAAATGCATTGAAGGGTCTTCTACTTCTTTATATCCGAGTCCTACTTCGGCATTGCTGAGAGATGTTTGGCAGTGAGGACAGTAAGCTACTACATAATGTCCTTCTCCTAGCATGTTTTGCTCCCATGCACGTTTGAGATATTTCCATTCTCTTTCGATATAATGATCTTGATGAGTAAAGTATGCTTTATCTTGATCGATAAACATGCCAAGCATTAAATCAGCGGCAACCCAAATTTTATGATATTTCATAATGCTTTTCTTACATTCTTCAACAAACCGTTCTTCGCCTACCCGCTCAATTAATTCTTTTTTATTTTTTGCTCCTAAGGTTTTTTCTACTTCTAATTCTACGGGTAAACCTTGGGTATCCCAACCAGCCCAAAAAGAAACATAGTAGTTTTGCATTGTTTTAAGGCGATAATGGAAATCTTTTATTACTCTACCTCTAGCATGACCTACATGTGGGATTCCATTTAGAGTTGGTGGTCCTTCAACATATCCCAACATTTTTTTGTTATTTTTTTGCCGATACTCTGAAGTTTTTTTAAGGGTTTGATTTTTTTCCCAAAATGCACGAACTTCAGTTTCAAGCTCAAGCGGATTATATTTTTGGGGTAACGAAAGATTAGAATTAGCCTTGAATTTCGCGGTCACCGCTCATGCACGACACCAGATTAAACCCTTGAATGTAAATCATAAATATAAAGCTTTAAATCAGGTTTTTTATTTGTACCACTCTAAACTTTCTTCTATGTAATGAATAAAGCTGTTAAAGAATTCCTTGACCTCTTCTGATAATTCTGTCTGCAATATTAGATTTCTTGCTTGATTTGCGTATTGTCTTGATACTTCTTTAGCTTTATCTAGACCACCAGTTTCTTTGATTAATTTTTTTGCCAAATCTTTTTCTCCGAAACTTAGAAATTGTTTTCCCATAAGACATCTAAGGGCTTCAGTTTTTTGTTGGTCTTCAGAGTTTAGTGCATAGATAATGTGGAGAGGTTTCTTGTTTTTTGAAATGTCAAGACATGTTGATCTACCGTATTCTTCTTTTTTTGCGAAGCTATCTATAATATCATCTTGGATATCAAAGGAATATCCCAAATTTTCCGCTGCTTTCTCTAAAGGTTTGAAATCATTTCCAGGAGCAACTGCCAAGATAGCTCCTGTAAGTAATGTGACTTTAAAAAGTGTGGCTGCTCTCTTACTTGCCATAACGTTCCACTCATCTATTGGAACATCCTTTTGTTCAAAGAGTAGATCAAGGATTTGGCTCTCGTTTACGTCACGATAAGCTATAGAAGATAGTCTTAAGACATTATTTATCAAATCTGGGGAAAAATTGGAATCTAGTATTGCTTGATTAGCTAGAGAATAAATGATATTTCCTGCAAAAACTGCAACTGAGTCCCCGAATCTGTTATCGTAAGGACTATAACTATTCATAAACTTCTTGTGTAATGTAGATCCTCCTCTTCTGCTAACATCCAAATCAACCAAATCGTCGTGAACTAAAATAGCATGACGATAAAGTTCTATACCGATACAGATTTTCAAAATATTATCATCAATCTTACCAGAATATCCTTTGTAAATAAGCAGTGTACTGCAGGAAGCTAAGCGTTTTCCTTTTCTTAGTATAAATTCTTGAATATCATTGTAAATATTTTCAATAAATGGATGATAATTTTTAGCGTCTTTTATAGCTTTATCAAGAAAATTTCTAAGATTTTCTTCAATGATTTTGCTATATTTTTCTAATGTTTTTTCCCAACTCATCTTAACTCGACCAATTAGAATAAATCTTAAAAATAAAGAGAAATTATTGCGGTAGGTTTTCTGTTTTCTTTTTATGTCGTAATTCCAATTCCTCAAATATATTGCTAAGGGAATAGCCTTTTTGGGCGAATGAAACTAAAACATGAAAAAACAGATCAGCTGCCTCAAACGTAGCCTCTTTTGAGTTTTTTGACTTAATTGCAAGAATAAGCTCTGTTGCTTCTTCTCCGATCTTCTGGAGAACAGCGTTCTCTCCTTTAGAAGTTAAGTAAGAAACATATGATGATTCACTAGGATTATTAATTCGTTCTTTTATAATCTCGAAAAGTTTTTCAAGCATCTTTGCATCAACGATGCGCTTTTCTTTCTCTTTTACAGGTTTAAAGAAGCATGTGTCTTCTCCAGTATGACATATTGTACCTACCTGTTGAACTTTAAATAAGATCGAGTCATTGTCACAGTCCAAAAATGCATTTTCAACTAAGGAATAATGGTTAGATTCTTCGCCTTTCATCCAAATTCTACCTTTAGTTCGGCTCCAAAAATGCATTCGTCCCATAGACAAAGTTAATCTTAATGCTTCTTTATTCATAAAAGCCTGCATCAGCACATTATTATTTGACGCATCTTGAACAATTACAGGTACAAGACCATCCCCTTTCTCAAAATTGACTTTTGATATGAAAGTATCAATTTTTTCTTTTTTCATTTTCAACAAATTTTATCACTCAATTGAACTTTAAACCAAACGCATTGGCACTCCTTTTTCTAGAAGATAATTTTTAACTTCTCTCACAGAATATTGACTTCTATGAAATATTGAAGCAGCTAGAGCAGCATCGGCTTCTCCTACTGTTAACACTTCATATATGTGATTAAGATTACCTGCTCCTCCACTTGCAACTATCGGTAAATTTGTTATGCGACTCATGGCACGGGTTAACTCTAAATCATAGCCAGTTTGTACTCCATCACAGTCCATGCTTGTTGGCAGAATCTCACCTGCACCTAAATCTTTAACTTTCTTAGCCCAGGTTAACGCGTCTATTCCTGTTGGAACTCTTCCACCTTCAAGATAGACTTCCCACCAACATTTTCCATTAGTTGTGTTAACTATTGTTTTTTGGTGAACATCATTTTCAACATATACTCTTTTTGCGTCTATAGCTACAACAATACATTGACTCCCAAAAATTGCTGCAGATTCTTCTACTAGTTCGGGTCTATTTACAGCTGCAGTATTTATTGAAACTTTGTCTGCACCACTAGAAAGAGCATTTTGGATATCAGTTATATTTCTAATTCCTC
>JARRMA010000129.1:0-4320 GCA_037386505.1 Candidatus Bathyarchaeota archaeon | reverse complement strand
CCATTGCTTCTAGAACTTCAGGATAACAAGCAACAGGACCAACAGTAAACAACTTCAATGTTAACACCGAGAAGAGAAACAGGAAACAGGAGTATAAAACCTTTCAGCACAAAAAATAAGGCAAAGAAATTGGATTAAATCAAACCAAGATCCTTTGGATATAGAAATAATGCAGGTAATCCTCCTGTATGGAAAAAAACAACATTATCATCTTTTTTGAAATATCCTTTTTTTATTAAATCAATTAACATAACCATTGCTTTCCCTGTATAAACGGGATCCAAAAAGATTCCTTCTGTATGTGCTACAAGTTTAATGGCATTTATAACTTCTTGATTTATAATACCATAACCTTCTCTGATGTATTCATCAAAAATATTCACTTCAGTTGGATTGATTAACAAATTAATATCAAAAAGCTTTGCAGAACAGTTAACCAGATCTGCAACAGTTTTTTGAGCTTCAAACTTACTAGCAAAAACACTTGTACCCAAAATCTTTACTTCAGTACCCAGAAGTTGTTTTCCAAAAATTAGCCCAGCTTGAGTTCCACCTGTACCACAGGCACAAATAACATAATCAATCGGTTTTCCAATTTGATTAAACTGGACAAATAGTTCTTCCATAGCAAGTGCATATCCAGGAACAGTAGAGCACATAGAAGCACCAGCAGGAATAATATACGGCGTATATCCTTTAATCATATATTCTTGAGCTAATTTCTTCATAAAAATTTCAACATGAGGACCATAATCCTCTAAAAAATGAATTTCGGCTGACAAAATTTTATCTAAAAGCAAATTTCCATTGGACAAATCAGGCTCTTTTCCCACCAAAACTAGTACCGGTTTAATTCCTAAACGTCTGGCAGCTGCTGCAACCATACATACGCAATTTGATTGAACAGCTCCTACAGAAATCACAACATCTGCACCTTTTCTTTTTACATCTTCGAAAAGAAATTCAAGTTTTCTAGCCTTGTTGCCCCCAAAAGCCAAGTCTGTCATATCATCCCGTTTAATGAAGATTTTCGGACCGTTCAAAACTTTTGAAAGGTTAGGCATAATTTGCAATGGAGTGGGAAAACCATTAAAATTGATCTTATGTTTTCGCAATTTCTCAAAAATAGAGTCATAATTCAAAACCAAACTTTTCACTCAACTAAATAGACAATTGAGGATTACTCCAATCTGAAAGTTTCGGTAATACCCAAATAAATTCTGATTTAAGGTAAATTCAAGAGTTAGATATCCTTACAATAAATTATGCAGGAAAAATATATCGTTTTTACTGGAAGACCTAATGCAGGTAAAAGTAGTTTAGTAAAAGAACTTACAGGTCTAAAAATAGCAACGGGTAAACGTCCTGGGACCACAAGAAAAGTTACAAAATACCCCCTAGGTGATGACTTAATTTTGATAGACTTACCAGGATTAGGAAAAATGTCAAGAGCATCAAAACAATTAGAAGAAAAAGTAAACCAACAAATTATAGAATTCCTAGAATCGAACACAAAAAACATACTACTAGCAATCGAAGTTTTAGATATCACCACTTTTTTAGAGGTAACTTGGAGACTAGAAAAGAAAGGGATAATGTCAGTAGATGTAGAGATGGTTAAATTCTTAGCAAGAATCTTGGGAGAATACCCATTGATTGCAGCAAACAAAATCGATAAAACAAACGCCTATGAACTTGAAGCCAACTTGAAAGAATTCATTTACAGAATAAGTAATGGATCTTCAAAAAAAGTGGAAGAAAAAATTTTTCTCATTAGCGCAAAAAAAGGAATAGGATTAGGCGAATTGAAAGATACAATCCACAAAATACTAGTAGAAAAAGGCTACAAAACACCATTTAAAATAAAATCACAATAAAAAATTATTGCCAAATTTTCAATGCTTCTTGAAGTTCTTTATGACTTTTTGAATATTCTTTTAATGAAAAATTCTGTAAACTTGCATCAACGGCTTGTCTCATTGCCTTAGCTCCAGAAACTGTACCATCTGTATGTCCATGAATTCCACCACCGGCTTGAATAACAAAATCATTACCAAAAAAATTCATTAAATCAGGAACCAAACCGGGATATAATCCACCAGAAGCAACAGGTAGAACCTTCTTTAATCCTCCAAGCTCAGAAGTTACTGCTTCAAGATTTTCTGAAACTTCTTTTTTTGTCTCAGACATTTTACCTATTACTGTACCAATATGAAGTTGATCAACACCAATAATTCTAACAACCTTTGCTAAGACTTTCATTGAAATCCCATGTTTAGGATTTTTCGTAAATGCTGCATGTCCAGCTCTATGAGCATGAATTACTAACCCAAAATTATGATTTCGTAAAGTTTGTAACGCAGAAAATCCGCAAGTTAAAATGTCAACCATCAAATATCTTCCTCCGTGATCTTTGATAAATTGTGCCCGCTTTAACATCTCTTCAGTTTCTGCAGTGACATTAGCCATGTAAACCTTCTTTTCTCCAGTTTGTTCTTCAGCTTTATCTCTCATCTCAAGAGTAGCCAAAATACGAGCATTAAAAGGATTAAAACTTTGACTACTAAGATTCTCATCGTCCTTTACAATATCACAACCACCTATCCAAGCATTGTAAGCTACCTTTGCATGATCTTCCGTTTTCAAACCTAATTTTGGTTTAATTATAGTTCCAACTAAAGGTCGATCATAAACATTCAACAACTTACGTACTCCTGAAATACCAAATTTTGGACCCTTAAAACTTTGAATCAATTCTGAAGGAAAATGTACGTCATTGAACCTAAGATTCTTAAGAGCACGCAGTCCAAACACATTTCCAGCAACACTGCTAAGAATATTTGGCATATTTCCAGACTCAAAAAGTTCCTTTGAATATGCAATCTGAAAGTTATTTCCCGTAATATTGAATACATGAGCAGCAAGATCTTCAACGTACGGCTTTATAGTCGTAAGTTCAGTCCAAGTTCCTACTGAACTTTCTGCTGCAACTCCACCAGCAGCCTCTTTTAGACTTATTCCATTTGGATCAACATAAAAATCACATATTAAATCAGATGCTTTTGGTACATATGAAAGATTAACAAAATCAACATATCTCAATCCATCAACAACTTCCTTTTAGTAATAATCAACTAATATTATAGTTATTACAAATTATAGGTTAACGGTTGACTAAATTATGGAATTCAAGGTTAAGCTTCTGGAATAAGTGCTGGAGGAAAACATATAGTAGTTATGGATAATGAATATTCAAGCAGCTTGGGCATACATTCCTCAGACAGAGTTAAAATTAATTATAACCAAAAAACGATTATTGCTATCACTAATGTAGCTACAGACTTCCCAAGAAAAACATTAGGAATATACGAAGAAGTTCAAGAAAAACTAAAAATCAAAGAAGGCGAAACTGTAAATGTTTTTCCAGCTGAAAGACCTGAATCCCTCGGATTTATTCGTAATAAACTTATGGGTCAAAAACTTTCAGCTTCTGAAATACATAGCATAGTACTTGACGTTGTTGAAAGACATCTAAGCGATGTAGAATTAGCTGCTTTTGTAACTAGCCTCCACATTCGCGGAACAAGTATGGACGAAGTAGAAGCTCTCACAAAATCAATGGTCAGCACAGGACAGAAAATAAAAATAGACCAAGTACCCATATTAGACAAACACAGCATTGGAGGAGTCCCAGGAGATAAAACCACTATCCTTGTTGTCCCAATAATTGCAGCAGCAGGTTTTTCTATTCCTAAAACATCTTCTCGAGCAATAACTTCTCCCGCTGGAACAGCAGATAGAGTTGAAGTATTATGCCCAGTTAACCTAACTTGTGAAGAAATCAGAAATATTGTTGAAAAAACGAATGCATGCTTAGCTTGGGGAGGAGCCCTTGATCTAGCTCCAGCAGATGACTTGTTTATACAAATTGAATACCCTTTATCGATTGATCCTCTTCTTTTACCTTCAAGAATGAGTAAAAAGAAAGCAATCGGTGCAGATTATATCGTTGTAGATATACCTACTGGAAGAGGCGCAAAAATCAAGACAATTGGCGAAGCCCAATATTTAGCACAAGAATTTATAGAAATAGGAAAACGATTAAAAATTCATGTTCAATGTGGAGTAACTTTTGGTGAACAACCAATCGGATACGCAATAGGACCAGCCCTTGAAGCAAGAGAAGCTCTCTTAACCCTAATGGGTGAAGGTCCAATTGATTTAATAAATAAGGCCACCCATCTAGCTGGAATATTATTTGAAATGATGGGAGCTAAAAATGGAGCAGCAGAAGCAAAAAAGATTTTGAGTACAGGTAAG
>JARRMA010000128.1:0-4345 GCA_037386505.1 Candidatus Bathyarchaeota archaeon | reverse complement strand
TTTTATTATCTCATTATACAAAAAAAGCAAGTAAAAAGATCTTCAAATAAGCCTGTTAATATTACCCTGAATTTTTGTTTACTCTAAGGATTAATCGCTCGGGGAATGTGTAAACATTCATTCTTTTTCCTCGAACAAATCCTATAAGTGTAATATTCGTTAATATCGCAGTCTCAATTCCAGATGCTATCGCGGCAGATAATGAAGCAACTAATGGAATTTTAGTTCTTGCAGATTTTAAAATTATATCTCCTGTTAACCGTCCACTTAAGGCAAGAAAAATTTTTGAAAAATCAATCTTTTTTATTGCACAACTTCCGATTACTTTGTCGACGGCATTGTGACGTCCTACATCCTCGGCCAATGCAATAATATCACCTTTTTGAGAGTATAATGCTGCTACGTGAACTCCTCCTGTTTTTCTAAATTTTTCTGCGATAAAATTTAATTTTTTAACTGAATTTAAAACAATATTTGAATCAATTTTTAGATCAAAATCAATTTTTGGTAATTTGGATATTACTTCTGAGAGTGGTTTATAATTAGGGGTTCCACAAGATGAAACTATTATTCGAGCGAAACGTTGAGATGATGATATTCTGGTTTCAGCATCTATACCAGATTTTAATTTAACTAAACATTTTCCATCTTTTTTAATTTTTATTTCATCAAGCTCATCAATTGAATTTAACAAGCCCTCAGATAGAAGATGTCCAATAACCATCTCTTTTATTTGATCAGGCGTACACAGAATTGTGCCATAATGATTTTTATTTAAGAAAATGTGAATAGGAAAATCTTCTGCAACATAATCTATCAGATGTTCAATTTTTTGGTCTGGAAGATTTATTCTGGAAACTTCAATCTTCCGCATTATCATATTCTCCTTTAAGCTTTTAATTCAGATAATATGTATCTAATTATTTCTTCAGCGATATTTATTTTCGTAACAGATTGTAATCCTTTCCATCCAGGTTGACTGTTAATCTCTATAACTACTGGACCGTTTGGACCTTCCATGAGATCCACTCCCGCAATTTTACAACCAATTACTTTAGCTGCTTTTATAGCTAAATTTTCTAATTCCAAAGACAGATCAATTGATACAGGTTTTGCTCCTAAGCTCACATTTGTTTTCCAGTTTGTTGATACTCGGCGCATAGCTGCAACCACCCGATTACCTATTACAAAAGCTCGAATATCTGAGTCTCCATGAGGAATAAATTCTTGAAGATATAAAACACCATGATAAAATGATATTGTTCGAAATACTCTTGCAGCAACATCAGGGTCATTAATCCTTGTAGCACCTACTCCTCTTGACCCAAAGACGGGTTTTACCACAACATCTCCTCCTAATTCTTGAAAACATTTTAGTGCTTCATCATGACTCTCTGTAACTGCAGTTTTTGGGACAGGGATACTATTTTCTTGGAAAAAAGTTAGCGAACAATATTTATCTACTGAACGTTCAATTGCTAAAGGAGGATTAATTATTAACATTCCTTCCCGTTCAAGTTTGTGAAGTAAATTCATTCTGAATATAATTTCTTCTAATGATCCACGTCCTATTGGGCGGGTAATCATCGCATCCAAATCATTGAGAATATCAATTTCATCAACTGACGCTTCAGGTTTATAATTAACACGACCGATAATAGATCGATAACCAAAGCAAACTGAAATTACATTTAATCTATCCATAGCAGTTCTTAATTGAGTGGAACACCAACCGTTTCCGTCTCGAGTCATTATACCAAGTTTCAAGCTATGTCCCTTCGAAAGTCATTTCAGTTATCAATAAATTATTATATATTTTAAAAAATCTTGAATTTTATGATATAGATAAGGATTCTCGATGTTTCTTTATTGTTTCTTCTACAGCAAGTTTTGTTGTGATTCCGATCAATTCACCTAATTTTGTATGACCACCCGTAGATTTAATAGGTTTTTCTTGATCATTGCCGGATACAATAATCATGTTATCAGTTCCAGTTCCCGTTGCCTGATTTTCAGGAGAAATTGAGCTTCTAGCATCCATATCTTGAAGAGCAGCAGTCTTCGCTTCGGTAGCTGTAATAATACTCCTAGCCATAGCACCCCCAGACAGATCAACATTAGTTACTAAGATTATGTTTATTGTTCCCGAAACATTGACATATTCTCCTTTATTTTCCATCCAATATGCAGGATCTACACCAGATCTGAGAGCGTTACCTACCCCTCCTGTTGCCATACAACATACAATTCGATCCCGAAAAGATCTCACACAAGAAGCCAAATTATTCATATTAGCTCCAGTGCTTAAGAAAGATATATTATTTGAAGAAATTCCTAGAATCTTTGGAAATTCTTCTTCGAATATATGATAATTTTTCATTGTAAAATCTGATAATTTTGGGGGATGATAAGAATTTGCAACAAAATGAACGTTTTTGAAACCATCCCATGTTGAAAGAATTCGACGTTTTTCACTAAAAGAAACAAGGAGGGTATTTACATCGACATTTCTATAATTATAATAAAGGATTTCTGCCTTCATATTTTCAATTTTCAAGTTTAATTCTTTTCTTAACATACCAAATCAAACATATTTCTTTGAATTTGTATACCACTAAAGTGACTGATCATGATCATTATTGGAAAATTCCCAACAAATATTGTATCGCCACACATCACCTATTTTTGTTAATCTTATTTCTTGATCATCGATTTCGATTAAGTGATGTTTTTCAAGTTTTTCAATTGTATCCTTAAATGCCTCTTCGGGCAATATGCCAAAACGGTTTCTAAATTCTTCTTTGTTCACTGGTAATCTGATATACAACCTCATCATCATCTTTCCCATTTCGTCTTTTAATGAGGCATAATAGAGTTTAGATATAGGAAAAATTGAATTATCTACAGCTTTAACATAGGATTCTGCTGGTTGAATATCTGTATACGAAAAATCGCCTAAATTACCCATAAAAAATCCTGAACCAGTACCGAGAGTCTCAAAACAGGGTTCTTTAAAATCTTCTTGAATTCTTGAGAATCGATTGTGACAAGTTGGCTTATAACCTGCTGATTTAAAAATTGTGTATGCCTCATTGTACATCCTTTTTTCCATATCTTCATTACCTCTTGGCGGTAATTCACCAGACTTTAATTGTTCTGCGATTTTTGTTTGTGGATATACATCCAATACATAGCAGTCTACACTTTCTACATTCAACTCTAGAGCTCTTTGAATATCTTTATTCCAAATTTCTAAGGACTGCCCAGGTAAGTTATACATTAGATCAATGCTAACTCGAAGTCCTAAATTATGAGCGGTTTTTATGGTTTCCTCCGCATCTTTAGTCTTATCGAATAAATTTACCATACGTCTAATATTATCGTCAAAAGTCTGTATTCCTAAATCTAATTGATCTACACCAAATTCTGATAAAGCTTGAAGTTTTGAATAATCAAAATCTTGTGTACAACCTGTTATCTTAATTTCACAGTTATCAGCTATAGTGAATTTGTTTTGACAGAATGACATTAAGTCTTTTGTCTGTTCTGTCGACATTATGCTTGGTGTTCCACCTGCTAAATAGATCTCAGAAAATTCACTAGTTTTAACATATTTTGTTTTAGAGTAACGATCTAGTACTTTTTTTACAGCCGATAGATATGTTTCTATACTGTTTTTATATCCTAACTCTGTAGGAAAATAACAAAAATTACATTTTGTTGTACAAAAAGGAATCCAAGGTTGCAAAGCCTTTCTTTTGTTAGAATTATTCTCAGTTTCTAAAAAATCAATAAATGCTTTAAGAGTCTCAGGAGTAACCTCTGGATAATCACGATATGTAAATGGGGGCCAATTCTTAATTTTCTCGTAGGGCACCAAGTTTTTGGTGTCTTTTTCACTCATTTCTTTTAAAGAACTCCATCAGTTAATTTCCTAGCATAATATTGGATGAATAGCAACACCCTACTGCCCTAAAAATTTAACGATTAAAAACACGATGCGGTTAGTTATTTATCTGAAAATTTATACTAAAGATAATTTAGTCATATAGGAAAAACAATTTGGAAAAGATTTAGAACATAACAAATTAATTATTAAATAAAGGTATTTATTCACTGAAATTTGTCTGTAGATTACCGGAAATATGGGTTGAATAATGTTTGTTTTAGAATCCTCCTTTTTTTCTGATTCTTTGGTCATCATTTTGTTAGCATTTTTGATTGATTTGGTTTTTGGTGAATTGCCAGACAATTTACATCCTACACTTTGGATGGGTAAGATAATATTATATCTTAAACAGAAACTAAAAAATCCGAATGATAGAACAGAAAGATTTAATGGAAT
>JARRMA010000127.1:0-4364 GCA_037386505.1 Candidatus Bathyarchaeota archaeon | reverse complement strand
ATAGAAGCACAGATAATACTAATATGAGAACCCCTTGAAGTATCCCTCTTGCCATCTGAGCAAGAGTTTTTCCAAGAATAACAGAAAGCCGATTAATCGGAGCCACCATCATTCCATCTAAGGTACCTACTTCTCTTTCTTGAGAAATTGCAGCTGGTAATCCCGTCATAACGCTCATCATAACAGTCATCGCCATTATACCAGGAGCAATAAAATCAAAATAACTAAATTCACCCTCAATGGATCCTTTGATCTGAATGTCATAAGGTTTTACAACTGCCAAAGCAGTACTGATGTCGATTCCTAACTGTTCTGCAATATTTTGTTGAGCTAACGCTGTACCCATTTGCTCAAAAACTTGGTTCATTACAGTTTGTATCATTGCTGATAATTGAGGATTAGATTGATCTGTTACTATTGTAATTGTTCCTTGTTGTCCAGTAACTATATTTTTTGAAAAATTATTAGAAATAATTATACCCCCTTCAGCATTTCCTGTTTGAATCATTTCTCTAATATCATCGATATTAGAGGCATCAATTAATGTAATCATGTTTGTATTTTCATTAAAACTATTTAATGTTAAAACAAATGTAGAACTTAGATTATAACCTTCAAATCCTTTATCCTCATTAGCGATTGCGATCGGAATATTGTTTAAAGAAGTTTCAGAAGGATAAATGAAACCGACCATCCCCATCATAAAGATTGGCATAAGTATAAGCAGTACTAGACCCATCCGATTTCTGAATAATTCCATTAAATCTTTCCAAGCAATTCTGATACTATGTGAAATCATATCTTTTGCGCCCATTTTATTCACCTAACTCGACTTCGACTTCTAAATCGTCCATGATTTGGTAATGGTATCTTTTTGTTTGCTTTGTCTCGCATTGTTCGACCAGTAATATGCAAAAAGACATCTTCCAACGTAGGTTGGATATTCTGAATTGAAACAATATTTCCTTTTTTTGCACGTATTGCGTCGATTATGCTATCAAAAGAACCTTCTCCATGAGCATGAACTTTTAGATGACTTGTATTTTCTTGAGAAACAGTTTCAACACATTCAAGATCTCTTACAGTGTATATTAGATCTGGAGTTAAGTTAGCAATTTCCAAGGTAAGTATTGTAGTATTTTCACCAGAAATACTATTTTTCAAATTAGTTGGTGTATCAAGGGAAGCAATTTTTCCATGATCAATTATTCCGATTCGATCACAAAGAATGTCAGCTTCATTCATCATGTGAGTGGTTAATATTATCGTAGTCTTATTTTCTTGATTGATTTTCTTGACGAATTCTCTTACTTCAACAGTAGATTGAGGATCTAAACCTAATGTGGGTTCATCCAAAAAAAGTACTTGAGGTAAATTGAGCAAAGCCCTGACTACATTCATTCTTTGTTTCATTCCAGTTGAAAAAGTACCAACCTTTGAATCCTTCCATTTTGTAAGCTGAACAAGACTTAAAAGTTCATCAATTCTTTGATTGAGAGTTGTTTTTGGAATGTTGTAAAGTTTTCCAAAAAATGAAAGATTTTCTTTAGCTGTCAACCTATCATACATTATCATTTTTTCAGAGACTAGACCAATCAACTGTCTTACTTTATTGTCTTGCTTAACAATATCAAAGCCACCTATTTGCGCTGATCCTTCTGTAGGTCGAGTTAACGTAGAAAGCATACGAATGGTTGTTGTTTTTCCTGCTCCGTTAGGTCCAAGTAAACCGAAAATCTCACTTTTCTTAACATCAAATGAGATGTGATCTACTGCTGTAAATCCATTGAACTTTTTTGTTAGATTCTTTACTTCAATCATCAATTCGTTTTCCAAGGAGCCCACCAGACAAATATATTTTGTTGCAATATATCACACCAAAATATAAATATTACTTTAATATTTTAAGAAAAGGGAAACAATGTACTCTAAGCAAGAAGAAAAAACAGCTACTAAATGGATTAAAGAGTCACAAAAAGGCTACATGCGAATAGCCTTCTTAATTCTTTTAAGTAAGAAACCTTGCCACGGGTACGAAATGATGAAAGAAGTCAGAGAAAGAACAGAAGGCTTCTGGAAACCCACAGCTGGTGGCGTCTACCCAATTCTTCAGAGTCTCGAAAAAGCGGGGTACATTGAAGGAGAATGGAGTCCCCAAAAAAGAAAACGAAAAATATATAAAATTACTGAATCGGGAAAATTAATCCTAGATAGAGCTTTACTCAAACAAAACCAAATCGCAGAAAGTATGAACACACTTTTTAAAGAATATGCAAGAGATGTTTTAGGTTTGGAATCTAAAGATATGAAAATACCTAAAATACCTAATCCATTTTCTCCTTTTCTCCATGAAGAATCAAAAAACATGATCGAATCACTTGAAATTAAAAATAATCAAATCCAACATATGATTAAAATGTTAGAAAATGAACATCAGAAAATTGTAAAAAAATTATCTAAACTAAAAAAACGGATAGACAAAAATGAAAACATACAGTCTGGAAAAAATGGGGAAAGATAACCTGAAAAGGTTTACAGGATAGTTTTGAAATGCCTTGGAAATTAATTAGAATAAGAAAGTCTGGTCGAAAGCCAGTAAATGGTCACAAATGCACGATTTGTGAGAATGAAATTGTTGACATGGAAGCTTGGAGCAATCGAAATAAACATAGATCTAAATATATCTGTAAAATTTGTTTCCCCAAATTATGGATTTAAAATTGTTTTTAACAAGATTTAATCTGGTTCTTATTTTGTTTTAGAAGATTTAAGGCAAAATATAATTCGGCAGCAGTTGTTCCAATTAAGCTTAAAATTGCGATTATATGACTAAAAGAAACAAGGTATATTATTGAATAAAATCCAATTGGAAGAAGTAAAGTAATAATTCCAATTATCAATTTTTTAAAATCATTGATTAACGTAGATATTCTTCCTTTTGTTACAGAATTTAAAAAAAGTTGAATTTCAAAAATACTTGCTGAAATAATTGCTAACAAAGTAAAAACAGGAATAAATAAGTTAAATGGAGATGTAAGTGGTTTTAGAAAAATCAAAGCGAACAGTATTATTGGAACTGGAAGATAAGTCATTGCTGATATCAATGTTTTAGAAATAATTAGTCTATTAATATCCAAAGGCAATGTTTTGGTATACTCAAGCCCAGTTCCTTCAGAATTTAATAATGCAAGAGGTATAAGTAAAACAAAAAGACCTCCCATAAAAGTTGAAACAAGCAAAGTAGAAGCTCGTAGAACATTTAAGTTCGCTGATAAAAATAAGATAATAATAGTCTCTAAAACTGGGAGTGCAAAAAAGAAAGCTGTCGCTGGATTTCTTGATGTAATCTTTAAATCTTTTATGACAAAACCTAACATAGGTGAATGAATTTTAATCGAAAAATCCTTTATTTTTGATCTCGACAAATTAATAGCAGCTCCATGGGACATTTGTCTCACTGTTTTGATCATCCACCTTCCAGCAAAACCTGCAACAATTAGATACCAAATAAGAGAAAGCCCAGCCATTAAAACTGAAGAAAATGAAACGGCTTGCTGACCAAGGTTTGTGATCGTTATTCCAGTGGAAAAAGGAAGAAATAGATTTAAGAAAATATTATTTAATTGATTGGAATTAATGAATAATTCTAGAGAAGGTACTATATAATAAGGCAAAGTTATCAAAAAGCTAACACTAATCAATAATGATCCCCACATTAAAATGAAAACTAATCGCAAAACCGTACTTGTTCTAGATCGACCACTTCTAGACAAGTTCTTAGAAAATATTTTAGAGAACCAAAGAGCCAGTGCAACAGCTAATACTTCATTCACAATCGATGCACAAAACATAATAAAAATTGCCAAAGGAGATGCAGTATAATAAGCGACCAAAATAACTTGACTAATTATTGATCCAAAAACCAGATAATCTACTGATCTGACAAAAGAAAACAAAGTAATCAAGGAAAAATTTTTCTGATCGATAGGTAAAGTAGCCAAAACTCGTGAAGAATTATTACTTATGAAGGATGATAAAGTTTGAATTGCATATAAAGCAGTAAAACCAAAAGTTACAGATAAACTCAATGATATTGCACTCGTCAAACCCAGAATATGGGATCCAAAAAAGTGCGCAGTAAAAGGAAAAACAGCAGCTAATACGTTAAAAATTGCAACCAGAAATTTATCCCATTTAGCAATCCTTAAAGCTTTTTTTGCAAGGTCAAAATCATTCTCCTGATCCGTTCCGGGACGACCTCTACCAAAACTTCCCCACCACATACGACCTTTTTCTTCTGCTATTGAGCGATAAACGACTTCCTTGTATGGGAATTTGCTGAGTCGCCATGCATCAAGAAGCTT
>JARRMA010000126.1:0-4373 GCA_037386505.1 Candidatus Bathyarchaeota archaeon | reverse complement strand
CATACATTCATCATCTTTAATACCATACATATCTCGAACTTTTTGTATATCATCCGAATTATACTTACTAGGATCATAACGTCTTGGATCTACACCATTCCACACAACACTAATTTTTTCTCCTTGCCAACCATGTTTAATTAGATCTTCTCGCATCGCATGACTGACAGTAATTATTTTATCAGCAGCACTTGCTGTTGCTGATTCAAGATGAGACACAACTTCAGATCCTTGTCCCCCTGTTCGACCAAATTCGGTACTATGGACATGAAAAACCACTGGGATCTCTGTTTCATTTTTTATGATTATTCCTGCAATACTGCTTAACCAATCATGAACTGCTACTACATCGAAATTGTAGCCTTCTTTATTAATGAGGCTATTTACAAATTTTGTTGCACTCAAAATATTATAAATAAAAATATCATTAAATAAACGGAGATTTGATCCCCACTTTTTCAGATCATCAATTACAAACATTGGAAATACGTTACTTGCATCAGCGATTAAGGGTCGATGGACTTCAACACCATTTATTACATCTCTTGTTTTTAGATTTCCAGGATTAAGTGTAAAAACTGTAACATCATGACCCATCTCAATAAATTCACGAGTTATGTATTCTGCATATGTACCTAATCCTCCAACAAGTTTTGGGGGATATTCCCAAACAAAAAAACAGATTCTCAAATAAATCGCTCATTTAAATATTTGAATTTGAATTAATATTGTTTTTCCTGAATCAAATATAAAGAATTTATAATAGGGTATAATTGAAATATTTCGATTATGTTTTGCGCTCGATTATAGCAACCTGAAGATTTGAATGGAATCTATTTTTTAACCACCAGGACATCACAATTTGCGTTGGAGACTACTTTTTTAGAAACACTACCTATCAAGAAAGCAGCTGCTGTTCCTAATCCTCTACTACCAACTACAATTAAATCAAATTTTTCATTTTCTGCAGTTTCAACTAATGCTCTGGAGGGATTAGAACCAAGAATTGATAGTAGATTGCAATCAATTTTTTCTTCGTCCAAAAGTTGATTTGCTTTTAATTGAATTTTATCTGCTTCTTCTTTACTCCCTCTTTTGTAAACTGTAATGACTGTTATATGACCAGAGAACTTTTTTGCAATACTTATTGCTTCCATCAATGCCCAAGTAGAATAATCAGAACCATCAAGTCCAACCAAAATTTTCATTTTTTCTTTCATTCATTTACCCCCAATTTCGCTTCATTCATGATATGTTAATTATTTAACTTCTGGCATATTCATTTGTCTGTATTTGGTCTTAATATTTTCTGTCTGTTTTTGCATCCATTAATCCCGGATTTCTCTTTATTCCTCTTGAGAGGACAGGAGGAAAGATCAGAGTGGTTACAATACTCATAGCAACAAGGGCTGAAAAAATTTCGAGAGGGATCAAATTATACTGTACAGCAATCAAAGCAATAACTAATTCTGCTGCACCTCTAGAATTCATTGCCCAACCAATATAATATAATTGTTTCCAATTCAGGGTTGAAACTGGTTTAATTATTAGCGTTCCGATCATTTTTCCAAAGAAAGCAATGAGAATCGTAACAATGATGAGTGGTGTATTAGAAAGAAATGTTGTTAAATCAAATGTTAATCCAACATTAACAAAGAAAAAGGGAACAATAAATCCTAATGCGATTAGTTTGACAACATTGATCAAATCCTTTCTGTTTTTCTGACTTATTTCTTTTAATGAAATTTGAAGGAAAAAACCGCCAAGAATAGCACCAATTAAATAACCTACATTTAATGATTCAGATAGAGCTGCCAGTAACAAAATGAAAATCATGACTATAGAAAATAATCCTGTTTCTTCTCCAGGTTTTTTATCAAGAGCGCGAAGAACTTTAGACATGAGTTTAAAAGAAATATATGCTATCAATAGGAAGATTATAATTTCTACTGGAATCATTGCAAGATCAAATAAACTTCCTTCATTTGCGAATATTACAACAACTGACAAAAACAGGACTTCAAATATATCATCTATAGCACCTGCAGCAAGCATTACTGCTCCTAATCTAGTATTCAAAGAGTTTAGGTCCATTAGTACTTTGACTTTTGTTCCTTCGGAGGTTACCATCATGGCTCCGCCAAATATTACTGCTGCTAGATAACCATATTCAGGAAAAAATATAGTCATAAAAAGAAATCCGAGTCCAAATGGAACAAGAGCAGAACTTAAAGAAACAAGAATTGAATCTCGTGATGTTTCTTTAATCTTCTCAATTTCAATTTCTAATCCTGCTAGAAAAAGTAGAAGTAATACGCCAAGTGTTGCCAAAAAATCAATGATTATTAAGGTATCTCCATCTCCAAATAGAAGATTCTTAAGAATTGGGATACCAAATAGCAGTCCAGCTAATATTTCACCCACTACAGACGGTAAACCTACTCTTTTGAATAACTCTCCCAAAATAAATGCAACTATAAGGATTATCGGCAAAATAGCTAATAACTGCATTAAATGTTTCCAACCTAATTAGAATTTTTTTGGTTACTTCTGTATAATACTAGGAACTATAACTTTCGAGTTAAATGAAGGCTCAAATTTAAATTTTTTCTTTGAATATATATTAAATACCTAAATTTATTTTTATTAAAAAATAAGGAAACTGTAATAAGAAAAAGTGAATGTGTAACTTTAATATCAGTTGACCATTTTAATTTCTAAAGTTGAAATTGTTTGTTCGAATCTTAGAAAAATGTAAATAGCTAACCACATAAACTTGTTTATATGAAGACTAAGAAGAATCCATGGACAGCTTTGTTTCCATGCCCAGTTGTTCTTGTCACATGCATAGATACCAATGGAGATCCAAACATAATCACATTAGCTTGGGTTGGAACTGTGTGTTCTGAACCTCCAATAATAGCATTAGGTATCAGACCTACCCGTTACTCTCATAAATTGATTAAAAATAATAAAGAATTTGTAGTAAACATTCCAACAACAAAAATACTGAAAGAATCTGATTATTGTGGAGTCACTTCAGGAAAAAATATTCAAAAATTTTCAGAAACTAGATTAACTAAACAAAAAGCAGAAAATATTAAGACTCCGATAATAAAGGAATGCCCAGTAAATATTGAATGTAAATTGAAAGAAATAATACCGTTAGGAACTCACGATTTATTCCTTGGGGAAATAGTTCAAGTTCATGTTGACAAAGAAATTTTGAATGATAAAGGTACCATTGATTTCAGAAAAGCAGATCCATTCGTATTCAATCAGGGGGAATATTGGAGCATAAATGAAAAACTTGGAAGCTATGGTTTTTCTAAGAAAAAATAAAAATATTAATTATAAAAAAATTCTTTCAAGTACTAATTTATAATGGTCTTTTTTCTATTAGTCCTCACGGAGATTAACATATGAGTTATGAGATGTGGGCTGAGAAGTACCGCCCAAAATCACTAAATGCTATAATTAACCAGAAAGAAATCGTGGACCGTTTGAAAAGTTTTGTTAAAGCAAAAAATGTTCCACATTGTATCTTTGCTGGTCCACCAGGTACAGGAAAAACTACTGCTGCACTGTGCTTATCAATGGACCTTTACGGGAAGGAATATAGAGAGCATCTTATGGAGTTGAATGCCAGTGATGAAAGAGGAATTAAGATAGTTAGAGAAACAGTGAAAACTTTTGCTCGAACACGCTCAATCGGAGAAATTCCGTTTAAGATTCTAATATTAGATGAAGCAGATAATATGACCTCTGATGCCCAACAAGCTTTAAGAAGAACAATGGAAAGGTTTACTGAAACATGTCGATTCATAATGATAGCAAACTATAGCGGCAAAATCATTGAACCTCTCCAATCTAGATGTGCCCCATTCCGTTTTTCTTATATGTCCCAACAAGATCAAGATCGATATTTACGAAATATTATCGAAAAAGAAAAGATTGAGATATTAGATGAAGGATATAATGCCATTTTTGAAGTTAGTCAAGGTGATTTGCGAAAAGCAACTAATACGATCCAAGCTGCAGCTTCAATGGGTAAAATAATTGATGCTGAAACTGTTTATTCAGTTATTGGACATGCAAATCCAGAAGATGTTAATCTAATGATAAAAACTGCAATGAAAGGTGATTTTTTGGGTGCTAGAAAACAACTTAGAGAAATGATTATGAAATATGGTGTTGCAGGAAGTGATATAATTAAACAAATCCATGCTTCAATCTTTCGATCAATGTTACCTGACTCATGGAAGGTCACACTCAGCGAATCAGTAGGAGAAATAGATTTTAGAATGGTTCAAGGTGCAGATGTAGAAGTTCAGTTAAGTGCATAATTAGCAAGATTAACTGAAGCAGGAAAA
>JARRMA010000125.1:0-4393 GCA_037386505.1 Candidatus Bathyarchaeota archaeon | reverse complement strand
CTTATGTTTCTCTATGCCTGCTGTTTTTTCCTTTTTGCTTCTTCTGCTCAAGTTCTCATTCTCCAATATGATAAAATATTACTCTCTTCATGAACTGGATTAGTAACAACTATAAAATTGTTATCGCACACATTAAATCCATATTTTAGGAAAGCAGAGTTTACAAATATATTTGGAACGATGTTTGTTTCTGTTACTCCAAACTTTCTTTTCGTCGATTTATTTTCACAAATTGAACATTTACATCCATTAACAGGTTTACGTCCAGACTTTCTAAGTCGTATTAGCTTCCAAGGCATACTGAAACTCAGCTCAAGAAGTTTAATCATAATCGATTCTTAAAAACAGTCAGATTAATGCTCATGCAATTATTGTTAAAGAAGATGGTGGCGCGCGCATGTTGTGACACTCCCACTGGCTTATTCTTACCCTAGCAAAGATATGATACAATGTGCTGCGCGCGCAATGAGTAATGGAAAAGAGTGAAAGTATTTTGAGTAAATGAGAATATTGAAATGTGATTCAAAGTAATCCTTTTGGGATTTTATTGACACCCCAGTAAATGATGTTTACTAATTTGCATTTTTTGCAGTGATAGTGTATTTCGATTATGTTTTCAGGCATTAAATCTTCTTTGTTTCTTGTAGCATTTGGATGCATTTCATCGGATGGACAATAAGTTAGATGTTCATTACAATCAATACAACAAAATTTTTTTCTGTCAAAAACCAACCACCAAATTATAATAGCAATTTAAAAGATATAACCTTGAAGCCATTTGGGCTAAGGTTTTGGTTTTGGGGCTCAATATTTTGCTAAAAAGCTGATAAAAAGATTGGTTTTACCTTTGTAGCTTTGAGTCCGTGGTTTGTTTCTTCAAGTTCAAATTGGACTTTCTCTCCTTCTTGGAGATATGCTGCAGCTACTAAATCACTACGATGCACAAAAACTCTGTTATTTCTGTTTTTAGTTTCAATGAATCCGTAACCTCTGTCAGCTATCCACTCTTTGACTGTTCCTTTTTTCATTCAATTCACCTCTTCTAATTTCAATTTATATTGCTTAGTATTAGTCTCATAATACCGAAAAAAGAAGTAACTAGACTGAGTTAAATTCTAGCTAGAATTTAGACTCAAGTTTCGAAGAATTGCAAGACTCATCGTGTGAAATTTGGGTGGATGTATTGATTCAGTATGTTTTGAGAAAAGATGTCTATAATCGCCTTTTGCATCTTAAGGGCAAGTTGGTTTGCAAGAAATGTGGCAAAGAGCTTAAGATGGGTGAACTTGTAAAAGGACACAGGAATGGCGGAACGTCAAAACTGTATCATTCTAAGTGTTATGACAGTTTATTCATAGACATCTAAGAATTAACAATTTTATTTTCAGTGTTCTGCGCGCGTATATCCTCATACGCAATTACTAAGGATTATAAATTGTGCCATTCCAAAAAATGTATTTGCTGTAACAGTTGTAAATGGCTATTTCATCATCGTAGATTACATCTAAGTTTGTTTTATACTCGTTCAAGAAGTAACCTAGGTGATAGCTTATTTCAAGTGATAGAGAATCTGCTTTCCATAAGCCCTAAATTTTATCATTTGGTCCTCTGAAGCCATAACCGTAACCCTCAGGAAGAACATACGCTACCCTATTGCTAAGTGCATTACTTGGTCTTTGATTGTTTTTGGTGTATTCCCAGAATTGTCTTAGAGCCTCAAAATGTTCCTCTTTTAAGATTCCTTTAGTGTAACTCTCGTCCGTGTCAAATACTAGAATATATTTTGCACCATTGTCATATGCCAATTTCATGTCATCATACATTTCTTTTCCAGTTTCTATGTATGGCCAGTCATTATATGTCCAAGCAATTATAGCACCCCACTCTTTATTTTGGACAGAAGCAGCTCCTCTGCTAAGTGCCACATTTAGTTGTCTGCTATAGTTCCATCCAAATTCTGCAAAAACTACATCATATCCTGCTTTGTAATCATACCAATAGTAAGTGTAATCTGATGTAAATAATTGAAAGTCTGATGGTGGAATATCATGATATTGTGTTGCATTTCTGATGTTTCTTCCATTAATCCACCAACTTAAGCCATCAACAAATTGACTCGCAACATCTGACGAATTTTCGGCTTCATTAACCCATCTGAATTCAAAAATATCCAATTGTCTTCCTCCCTGTTCATCATCAAAATAAACACCCAAGAAATGATTTGGATACGTTTTTTCAATTTTTTTAATAGGCTCAAATCTAGTTCTGCTATGTGTGAAAATTATGAAATGCAAATCATGTTCATAGAGATACCTGCATGTCTCATTCAATAAAGTTTCATTGTAAGAAATTCCAGTAGACCCTATCACAAAAAGATTAGTATATGGACTAACCTCATCAACTAATTCTTTAATATAATCGATGTTACCAATAGCCACATCAACTCCAACAAAAAACTCGTGTGTATCTTCTTGCAAAGAATTAATGCTGAAAAAACCATAACTCAACCCAATAGAAGAAACTAGCAAGATTGATAGAAAAGATACTAAGAACCGTTTATTCATCAATTATTAAAGAGATGCAGATTGACATAAAAGTTCTTCATTGCAAAATGAATTGTTACATAATAGTTGCGCGAGCTGTGGTCGTTCAGCTGCAAAACAAAGAAAACCTTTGCTCACCAGAACCACTCTAAAATCTCCTCCTTCTCTTTTTTTCAGGACTAGATAAACAGAAATCGCGATATTTTAAATTCATATTCAGTTTTCTCAAATTCTATAAAGCGATATTCTTGAAGATTTTGTTGGGATGAGCGTTTTCTTCATCTTAATCACGTGTATGGTTTCTCCGTTGGGGCGAGAACTATATTTGAAGGCGCTCATGCGCGCGCACTAATGTAAGCCTCTTTCATCAAAAATCTGGCTTTAATGCCATTAGGATGTTTGAGTAGAATTTTCTTTACTTTTTCCTCGTTTAATGCTAGTTTTGACATGGGAAAGTTTCACTATTGTGTCCTATTTTTGTTTGACATATAAATTTTAGCAGGATGAGACATGAAAAATTACAGACAAAGAATTGCTATTCGATTATCCGCTAAACAGAGAGAACAAATTGAAAAATTAATCAAAAAAGGAAAATACAAAAGCCTCAGCCATTTCATCCGCACTATCATTGACAATTTTTTTAGTGATTAACATAGGTGATGTCTTATTGCCTCAGAGCGAGAGAGCTGAAATTATTAAAAAGATTTTGAAGTGGATGAAAACTGAAGATAGAGGGGTTACTGTTCAGGCTTTTCTATGCGCGCGCTGTTTGTCCTGAATGTGGTTCACGGAGAATCTGTAAGGATGGATTCAGAACACCAGCTTCAGGACATGTTCAAAGGTTTCTTTGTCAAAGTTGCGGTTATCGTTTTAGTAACAATGGTTTTAAAGAATGTCAGACAAGTTACTCTCGCCAAATCTGCGTCTCAGATGGCGAGATGAAAAATTTGGTCAAAGTGGAAACCCACAATAGAAAAGCTCAGTGGGAGAGCGCAATTGACGAAAGTGAACTTAACGGAAAACTTGTAGACTATTCATGGAATCTAAAGCGCGATGGATATGCTGAATCAACAAACAAAACCTACACTTGTCTGCTCAAACTCTCCGTAAAAAAAGGTGCAAACCTAAACAAACCTAACTCGGTCAAAGACATAATTGCCAAACAAACAAATTGGAGTAACGGAAGAAAAAACAATGCTGTTAAAGCCTATTCTCTTTATTTGAAGATTAATGGATTATCTTGGGAAAAACCAAGATACAAAGTAACTGAAAGATTACCTTTTATTCCGACGGAAAAAGAAATTGACTCACTAATTGGTGCATGTTCCAAGCAGATGGCAACCTTTCTTCAAGTTCTCAAAGAGACTGCAGCAAGAAGAGGAGAAACAATCTGTCTAAAATGGGACAACATTGACTTCGTTACAAATACCATACGAATAACCCCCGAAAAAGGTAGTAAACCAAGAATCTTCAAAATGTCCTCAAAATTACTAAATATGATTAGCAATCTTCCTAAAACAACAAAACGAGTATTCAGCTACAAAAATGCATTTTATGTCGATAAAGGCTTTAGAAGAATGCGTAAAAGAGCAGCTCAAAAACTTGGAAATCCACGACTTCTGAAAATACACTTCCATACTCTTCGTCACTGGAAAGCAACCATAGAATATGCAAGAACTAAAGACATAATATACGTTCAAAACATGCTCGGACACAGAAACCCAATGACCACATACAGATACGTTCAATTCGTAGAACTTCCTCAAGAAGAAAGATTCATCAGTAAGATTGCCAACAACGCTAAGGAAGCCGTTGAACTAGTAAAACTAGGCTTCGAATATGTCACAGGC
>JARRMA010000124.1:0-9169 GCA_037386505.1 Candidatus Bathyarchaeota archaeon | reverse complement strand
TTTTATTGAACGTAAAACAGGTGATGCTGAAACTCTTTGGGCATCTTTAGGTCATGAATCATTATTATGTAATTATGAAGAATATCAAAAATTCTTGCTTGGAAGAAAAACAGCTACTTTTGTTAGATTTAGAAATTTGAAAGAATTTTCAACTCCTATCTCAGAGGATAAATGGAAGAAAATAATTAAAAAGGAAAGAATACCGCAAGGTGGAATGTACATTAATGATAAAATGACAAACCAATTGTTGAATCTAAAAATCGAAGAAGGATTAAACAATCAATAACTCTTTTTTATGATCTAAGTTTTTTAATAAATATCTAAATTCTTTTTAAAAGCAAATCATAAACATTTTTTGAATAAATGATTTTAAACTCAATTTATGATTTAAGAAATGTATAAAGGCTTCTTGGCTTAGAATAAATTAAGTGATAAATTTGACACGGGTTAGGGTTCAAAAGATAGAGTCAATAAGAGACCCCGAAGGTAATCTTGGAAAACGAATTGAATTAATTGAAGATCGGGTGATTCCTAGATTTGCTGTAAGACCTGAAACAGAAGAGGCAAGAATGGTTCAAGAAGTAATGAAAACTGTTCAGCAGCAGATTCCAATTCTTTCAACTCAACGAACCCAATTTGCTCTTCCAAAAATGATTCTTTTTCTAACTGAAAATGAATACGAACAACTTGGAATTGATTTTGATGTTAATCAACTCTATACATTAGAATTATCTGGGCAATCAATAATGTTCAAATCCGTACTTTAACGAAATTATCTCGTTGATTAAGTTCCAGATTTTTGGTTTCATTCTTTTTTTAATTATTGTTGAGAACAAATGAAAGTTAGAGTTCACGTTTTCATATCAGGTCGAGTTCAGGGGGTATTTTTTAGAATCAAAACTCGCTCAGAAGCTCTAAAAAGAAAAGTGTTTGGTTGGGTACGTAATTTAGCTGATGGAAGAGTAGAGGCAGTTTTTGAAGGAGAAAAAGAAAACGTAGATAATATGATAAATTTTTGTAGAATAGGTCCTCAAGGTGCATATGTTTCAAACGTAGAGATTTTTCCGGAAGAAAACAATGAAAAATTCAATGGTTTCGAGATACGAAAAACTGTTCGATGATATCTATTATTTTTATGAAAAAGTTTCTGCTATTTATTCCATTTTAGAAAGTTAAGGCGGATGGGGGGACTTGATGCATGCGCGCGTATGCACCGTCGATCGCTCAAAGAGAGGGTATATCTCCTAGCGAATGGAGAAATGGGGGTATTTCCTCTATGTCCCCACACCATCCATCATGAGCGAAAAAATGCATTGTCCAATATAAAGTTATTGTAAAATTAATCCTAATTTTGATTACGTTTTAACAGTATTAAGTCAATAGAAATATACTCTGATTATTTTTCAATATTTTTGAATAATGGTATTAAGAATTTTTGTTATTTGTAGTTTATTCGAGACTCTTCTTAATTTTAGAATATCCTAAAATAAAGGGAAACCATATGTAGAGCAAACTGCGAGGAATCAATTTGTCTACTATCTTAGTAATTAATGACGATGGCATTAATTCGATTGGTCTATTAACACTTGTAAAACAACTAAAGAAACTGGGAGAATTAATTATTGTCACTCCATCAGATGAGAAAAGTGGCATAGGCAAGGCAATTAGTATTGGCGAAATTAATGTTGCATCTACCCATTTTCATGATGGAATTCATGCATACGCTACAACAGGTACCCCCGCAGATTCTTTTCTTATAGCAGTTAATAAAATAATGAAAAGAATGCCAGATCTTCTTGTTTCTGGAATAAATATTGGTCCAAATCTCGGAATAGATGATCTACTTACCTCTGGAACGATTGGAGCAACATTTGAAGCTGCAATTCATAATGTGCCCTCTATTGCTGTCTCTTATTGTGTTTCCAAAATCTCTTCAAAAATTTTTGATAAAAATAAAGTATCATCTAATGATTTAGAAGTTGCAGCAACTCTTGCCTTTAAAGCTTCTAAACATGTTTTAAAGAATGGAATGCCCTCTGATGTTGATATTATCTCTATTAATGTACCTGAAAAAGCTGATGTTAAGAGGATAGCCCTTACAAATCTTTGTTATGATGGATATAACGACATACATACAGAAATTGAAAATGGTTACAAAATAAAAAGTTGGGCTCTACGGCATTATCCTGATGGTCATCCTGGAACGGATTTACATGCTATTAAAAAAGGAAATTATGTTTCTGTAACCCCGATTAAATTGGAGTTTTTTCATAACACGCAAGCTATGAAAGAGCTAATGGAATCTTTATCGACATAAACTAAAATTAAAAATAAAATTTATAATATTTATTCACATAATTTTATTCTTCTTTTAAATTTAAAATCAGTAATTTTTTGAAAAAAGAAATCTCTTGGTGCTCCGGCCGGGATTCGAACCCGGGTCTTCGGCTCGAAAGGCCGAAATACTTAACCGGACTATACTACCGGAGCTGAAATCAAAGCTTCAACCCACATAAAACATACTTACGTTTTAACTTTTCTGCACTAAAATGATATTTTCGCTGAAGATGGAGTTCCACCTATTACTTTCACAGAAGCTGTTGAAACCTGTTCAAGATATTTTTCGTTGGTATAGACTCTTAGAATATTGATGAATCCTTTTAGAACATCAAAAACCGAAGATATATCGCTTAGTCGCAAAGGTATCTTTTCACCTTTTCTAGTTTTCTGAAAAACAGGAATCTCCATTGGTTCGAGTAATTCAGAATGATGGTAAGGTACCGAAGGAACTGTTGGTACATCGATTACAATCTCTTTTTGGTCAACTCCTGCCTCTTGTGCTATTTTATTTCTTACTTGTTCTCGTACTTCATCAACACAAAAAATGCTTGTAACCATCTTTTCTTTAACATGAAATGTTCTATCATATGCGCACTTGAGAAGATTACGTCTTTCCAATGCATTAATTGTTCCTTTAGTCTTTTTGCATTTTTTAAGCATTGTCCAAACTGTATAATCGTCCAATGCTAGGTAGTCTTCTGGTGAATCAAAGTCTATTAATCCTAGTTCGTCTTTTGCTTCTTCCATAGCTGAAGCAAGCATTATCTGAGCTGCTCTTCCTACACGGTGGAAGTAAATACTTCTAAAAGATTCAAGTCTTGCTAGTACAAAAGATTCAAGAGCTGATAAGGCTCCAACGTCAACAGCAATATTTTCGCCAAGAATATCTAACATATGAATGAGACGAAAAATATCAACATATCCGTATTCTGCTCCTGTATGATAAGTATCTCTTACAACAAAATCCAATTTATCAACATCAACACTGCTTTGAATTATTTGGTCTAGAAATGCCTTTCCAGGTCTTCGTAGTTCACCAATTGCAAGCTTTGAAACATCATTTGAATCATAACCTAATTCATTAATAATATCTTTCAATTCAGATTTTTGAATAATCCATTTTGTAATATCTTCATGGGTTTTTTTCAAAAATTTTACAAGTAAATGTTCAAAAACGTGAGAGAATGGACCATGACCAACATCGTGAAGAAGGGAAGCCATTCTGACAATTTGAATTTCTTCATCTGAAAGAAACTGGGAAATATTCTGGTTTTCTGTCGCTTTTCCTGCAAGATGCATTACACCTATACAATGTTCAAATCTTGTATGATTTGCCCCAGTATAGACAAATTCTGACCCAGCAAGTTGCCTTAACCGATGAAGTCTCTGAACTGGATAGGAGTCTATCAGATTTTTCTCTGCTTCTGTAACATAGACATAACCATGAACAGGGTCTTTAATTTCCCCCCAATATCTCCTTATGAAACCACTCTCCTCGCTTTGTCAATCTTAGGCATCATTATTTAAGGTAATCCCTCGTTTAAAGAAAATGAGGTTAGAGACTAAGTGAAAAAGAAGGGAATTTTCATTTGTATTGAAGGTCTTGATGGGAGTGGAAAAACAACTCATTCCCACCGGCTTGTACGAAATCTACAATCAAAAGGTTTTGATGCAATTTATACAACTGAACCAAGCCGAGGAAAGTTGGGAAAATTTATCCGAGAAATAATTCTAGAAAGAAAAAATAGGGTACCAAGAGTTATAGAAGCAATCCTATTCGCTGTAGATCGAGTAGAACATCTTGAAATGGATGTTAAACCTGCTTTAGATAAAGGCAAGATTGTGGTTTCTGATAGATGTGAATTAATCGTTTGGCTTTTTCTTCTGATCTTGCATTTTACATAAGTGTCCCTCCTGAAGGTGTGATAAAAAGAATTCATCGAAAAAAGTCAGTTATGGAGCGGCTTGACACTCAAAGGAAAGTTGAAAGAACTTACTTGAAATTTGTTAATGATGGAGACCTAATTGTTATTAATGGGGATAGAAGGAAAAATGAAGTTGAACGTGATATTTTGAGTAATGTTTTAAATTTTTTGGATTAACTTTAATCTCTATAAGAACAGCTATACTATGTATCGAAAATCTGATTTTTCTAAATCTTTTATTAATTCCATTGGTTGTTTTGATACTTGTAATTCATTCAATGGAACTCCTTTAAGGATTGACCATGGAGTCTTTTCAGCTAATGAGGTTACAATATGATCTTTTCCAAAACATTTTTTTGATATCTCATAAACTAAAGAACGTACCTCAGATTCGGATACATGTCCTAAAGCATGGAGATATTCGTGAGTTAATATGCTGTAAACAAATGCATTCACAAGTTTTTTTGATTTTGTAACTGAATCAACGATATTTACTAGTGTTCTATTCAAAACTATGTTATTTGTACCTAATTGATGATATGCTCCAAGATGAAGAGGGAGATCATCTAAGAAAAGAAGCATACCCAATCTATGTTTACCTAAAGATACTCTTACTGTGTCTTTTACAATCTCCCAGATTCCGTTAAATCCTTCCGCAGTATCAATTTTTGCACAGTATCTTTTAACATTTGATGGCTTTTTGTCGATCTTTTTTATATTGTCTTCTTCTAAACGTTTAGGCTGAATTTCTTTTGAAAAAATTTTTGTTATTTTCATTATTACCTAAAAGTAACTTCTTATTATTTATACCTATCACTTTTAATTCTAAATCTTTGAGTAGCTCGTTGACTCTTTTTAAACAGACTAATTTAAACCAACTTTTGAGAATACTTCTAATAAAATTGGAGATAGTTTCCTTCGAGACAATTCTGAATTTATTTTCCCGGCCATAAAATCTGCAAAATCATCTAATGAAATACGTTGAGGTCCTTTTTCATGACGAATTTGTAACTCTAAAAAATCCTTGTAAAAAATGAAACGAATAATATGAGAATCAAATTTCAATGGAATTCTCTTATTATCCATCTTGATCCGATAATAACGAATTATAATAAAGAAATCCAACGAATTCCAATCATTTTCGGACAGATTTCTTTCACATCTTTCCAATTCTTTATTATCCAAAAAAATGAAATCAGTACCATCTGCTATACCAAATTCAAAACCGATCTCACAATTCTGGTCTAAATATGAAGTAACATCAAAACAATTAGAGATCTCTTGATTTAATTTATGAAAAGTAAATAAAATTGCTTTTTGAATACTTCTAGTTGGATCCCTATATTCAAAACGTGCAATACCCTGAATATTCTTTGGGAAATTCCTATACTCCCCAAGCAATTATAACGCCTTTTTTTCCATTTCCTATGGATTCTTAATTTTTCTAATTTTTTCAAGGTTTTCAAGGAGAATCGAAAGAGTTGTGCCCAAAGTTTTTAGTTTTTCAGAATCAGTTTCTTCTGAAAGTTGTTTTTCAATATTTTCTATTTTACTTAGTATTGTTGATTCTAAAGAAGAAAAATTTGTAGGTTGATAATTCTGATTATCAACTTCTCCTTCTTTTAAAATTTTTACTTGTTTTTGGCAACTTACACACCATAGTCCCCTTCCTTTTATTTCAAACAGGGGTGAAAAGCATACAGGACAGGAATGTCCCGTTAATGTTGAACCTTGCCGGAGTAAATCCGCCATTACTTTGATATTATTGCTGTCTTTTGACATGTATAACCCTCATAAATAAAAAATTATTTTGGCATATTTATGATTTAGTTTACTTACTCTTTAACATTTTAAACTGTATGTTTCTGTAATTCTCGATTCATTCTTTAAAAGATTTTTTCTATCTTTCTAGAGTATTATAATAGGATATTTTTTACGTATTTTTTCCAATAAGTTTATTTTTAACAGTACATATTTGAAAGAAAGAGTCTAAAGAATGGCTAATTTCGCATGAAAAAAGTGGACACAGCACTTATTGCGGATTTAGCAATATCACGGGAGGATTCTTGATGGTAAGAAAAAAGAAGTTAGATGAATATGAAGCAAGGATAAATGAGGCAATTAATGTTCTTGGAATGGTGTCTGAAGATAATACCACTCCAAGAAATATACGAAGAGCTGCAAAACAATCAATTACCTCCCTACAGCTTGCAGCTAATACTCCGGCAGTTAGAGCAGCTAATGCTATATCTACACTTGATGAAATTTTACAGGATCCTAATATGCCCCCTTATACACGAGTAAAGCTTTGGAATGTTATGAGTCTACTTGAAGCCATAAAAGATTAAGCTTTCATTACGCGAATTCAACGAGTCTTTTTTCATCGAATTCTATTTTATGTTAAATTATACTGCAATCTTCAATTATTTCTATGATAAATTATTATGTTAGAATTTAGGGATTAATTGATTCATAAATAATATTTGAGATATTTTTCTTTCATTATTTTTTAGACGTAAATATGCCCAAAAGCTTTTGATATTATGGTGCTAATTGGTAAATTAATTTGATTACAACTTTCTAATGAAAGGTTCTAGGATGATAGCATGAATAAGTTTGACAGAGACATAGAGCTTTTATTAACAAAATTAAAAATTAATGCTGATAACCAAGTTCAAAGGAAACTTGTTATTCTCAGAGACAAATTGATTCATATGCATCAAGAGAATGTTGTTAAAATAAACCATTCAGTGATGGAATTAGTTTGTGCTAAGCATTTAATCCTAAAGGACTATGATGTAGATATTGAACGTCCAGTGGATGGGCTAATATGTGACCTTTACGGTGTGAAAGGTTATGGTTCACATATTGTAGAGATAGAAACCGGTTTTATTCCTCCTAGCCATGCTCTTGATCCAACCAACTATCGTAGATCGCGAATAGCTAGCAAGATAATTAGGTATGGTAATCATTCAGAAAAATTTGCTTTGGGCGTTCCACCATATTATTTGTTGCAAATTCCAGATATTCTTGTAAGACCACCAAGAGCGAGAAAAAAAGAAGACTTGTCTTATCTAAAGACTCTCTGTGATCTTTATTATAAGAATCCACCTGTTACATTTGAGGAAATCAGAAATGCTCGAATTCATACTATCTACATAATAGATGTAGACGGAGTTACAGTAACAGAAGTTGATCCAGTAACATATATAGAAAAACGATCAAAATTCACTTCAATGTAAGAATAATTAATAGATAATCAATTAAAAATCTAGATCTAACCCAATCATAATAACTGAAAACACCAATTCTTTATTAATACAATGAGGTTCTATCCTCTTGATGTTCAATAAACAATTTTTTATTAATCGTTATCGCAAAATGGGATGGGATTTCAAAGAAGTTAAGCTAAAGCAATCAATCAGAATAAATACTATGAATGAAAAGAAATCCCTTGTAATCTCTAGGTTAGAATCATTAGGAGTAGACTTGGAAAAAATTCCCTTTCTTAAAAATGGTTTTTGGATAAAAAGAAGTAATTTTTCTGTGGGGGCAACTGCAGAATATCTTCTTGGTTTATATTCAATTCAGGAAGCAGCATCCCAAATTCCAGCTACATTGTTTAACAAACTTGAAAACAAAATTGTTCTTGATTCTTGTGCATCTCCGGGAGGAAAAACAGTTCAATTAGCTAACCTGATGAATAATTCTTCTGTAATTATTGCACTTGAGCTTAAAAAACGTAAAATGTTTGCTTTAACTAATCAACTTGAAAGATGTCGGGTAAAAAATTCGGCAGTTTACAATATGGATGCAAGAAAAGTGTCCAAATTAAACATGAACTTTGATTGTGTTTTATTAGATGTACCTTGTTCAGGCAATCCAGTGTCTGATCGGCAATGGTTCAATAGGAGAACAAGTGAAGATATACTTAGAAATTCTCGAAGACAGAGACAAATTTTGACTGAAGCAGTTACTGTAACAAAAAATAATGGAGAAATCGTTTATACCACTTGTTCGCTTGAACCTGAAGAAAATGAATTCAACATTGACTGGGCAATAAAAACATTGAATGTTAAAGTTGATTTTTTTATATAGGAGAATATCTCGGAACAGAAAAGGGTGAAAGTTTTTTTCCAAGTTTTATTTTATTAGAAAAGATTGCAGAAACGAAAGCAAACAAAATAATTATTGACAAAAAAACTGCTTGGCTTTTTATTTGCGGAAGAGACATCTTTAGAAAAGGAATTATAACGGGAAATAGTGTTAAAAAGGGAAATTTTACTCTTGTTCTTAATGAAAATAATGATTGTTTAGGTTTTGGAAAATTAATTATGAATTTAAGAGGAGTACCCGATTCAAAAGAAGTTGCTATAAAAAACATTCTAGATTTAGGCGATTTTCTACGAAGAGAAAAACGACAATCTCAGAAAAAATATAATAGAACGGCTAAAAAGAATTGATATAATATTTATTTTGTTATTTATTTTTTCATTTTTTCTTCTAGATGTGTCACTCTTTTTCTTAACCGTTCAACTTCATCTTCTAAAGCATTCATTCTTGCTGCGCTCATTTTACCCAACATTTTTGGCATGATTTTCATATTCATCTTGGATTGAAACTCTGATTCTGTGATATTTCCTCGAGAAAAGTCTAGCCACAAATTGAATGCTTCTTTTTCTTCGACTGTTAACATCTTAGAAAATTCTTTAGTCCATCTTTCTCTGAAATTCAATTTAATTTTCCTCTAAAAGTTTTGTAAGAAATCTCTTTAATTCTGGCCAATAAGTTGTTTCTTTAGCAGTTTTTATAAATTTATCTAAACTTTTTTTGGGAGAACAAGAATTGCTATATTCTTTAGCTTGTAATGCCATCTCTATCTTATCAATTTGTTGAACTAATTT
>JARRMA010000123.1:0-4429 GCA_037386505.1 Candidatus Bathyarchaeota archaeon | reverse complement strand
GTGGACCAGCCTTGAAGAAATACTTGTATTTTTCATAATCGTTTTGTACACGTTCTGTCAAAATGTCGCCAGGGGAATTGATTCCTATAAAAATTATTTTATGTTCAGCTGCACTTTCCTGAAATACCCTATTGGCTTCAGTAAAGCCTCCGCCGATTACGAAATCCACTTTGTCTAAGGTTATCAGATTAGTTATAGCCAACTTTACCTTGAAGGGGTCAAAAGGTATAGCTAAAGCGTCGCTATCTTCGCTTACTAACTCAATTTGTTTTCCTAAGATACCGCCCTCAGCGTTAATTTGTTCAGCAGCTAACACTGCTCCTTTCCATGCTCCGTCATCACCTGCATCTAAATCGATGCATACTCCTATCTTGATGGTTTCCCTCTGCTCCGGTTCCTCTGATATTAAGATGTATACTCCAACAACTGCAGCAACACAAATTATGGCAATCAGAATTATTGATTGAATTCTTGTTAAAGCCTTAGAATCCAAGAAAATGACTTTTCCCTCTTAACATTCATTATTAGTAGATTAATATAATATTTTTCAATTGGGTTATGAAGACAAGTACTTTTACAGAATTTTAATTATAAAACAGGATACCTCAAATCATTTAGTCTGAAAACACTAGACGCAATATATTTCAGAATTTTGGCAAAATTAGCTGTTATATCAAGTGCACAAAGTTTTATGTTCTAAAAATAATAACTAATTTAACACAATAATTACCTTAAAACTTAGGAAAAACTGGGAAATCCAGAAATCTATGCACTGTATCTAAGAAGATGTGGTTTATTGCATTCCAAAATTCTATCTGAACCAAAACTTGTAGGAAGAGAAAAAGAACTTGCCCAGCTAGATCTCTCCTTGAAGAATGCTATTGAGGGAAAAGGAACAACCATTTTTGTTTCAGGAGAAGCTGGAACAGGAAAAACTAGACTTATAGAAACATTTTTAGAAAAAGCAAAAAAGAAAGACCTCACTGTGCTTTCAGGTTGGTGCCTTAGCGAAGTTACAACTCCCTATTTGCCATTCATTGAAGCCTTTAACACTTACAATGCTATCTCAAGTAAAGAACAAAAATCTTTGAGCCAAAAGCAAAATGAATTCCAATTCAGTGTTGGAGAAAATTTGTACAATGTAAATAAAGAAAGTAAAATACCTACAATGGGAACCGGATCTCAAACAATTCAAATTCTGCAAAAACCCCTTGGTTTTTCGCCTCAAATCTGGAGGGATCGACTTTTCTCTGCAATCGTTGATAAAATCCATTCGATTTCCTCTAAAAAGCCCTTAATACTTTTTATAGACGATATTCATTGGGCAGATTCAGCTTCTTTGGCATTACTTCACTATATTGCACGTGCTGTAAAGAATTCCGAAAGAGTCATCGTTTTGGGTACATTTAGAAGCGATGAACTTGTAGCTGACGTCGAAGGTCATCCACATCCACTAGCTGAAATAATTCGCATGATGAGAAGAGAAGATCTGTTTACAGAAATTAAGCTCTCCAACCTTAGCAATATAGATTTGGCAAAAATTGCAGAGGACATGATTGGAGGAAACTTGAATTTACAATTCGTAGAAAAGCTTGCTGCTGAAAGTAAGGGTAATCCCCTCTTTATTATTGAGTCTCTGCGAATGCTTTCTGAACATCAAGGCCTTATATTTGAAAATAATCAATGGCGTTTATCAATCACTGAACTTGGTTTACCGACCAAAATCAAAGATATCATCCTACGAAGACTTTCAGTGCTAGACTATTATCAGAGAAGAGTACTTGATGTAGCAGCAACTATAGGGGAAAAATTCAATATAAAGATCTTAAGCGCTGTTTTAGGAAAAGATGATTTGGAAATTCTTGAAACATTGAATATAATAGCACACAGTACCCGTTTGGTTTCAGTAGAAGAAAATTACTACAAGTTTGATCATGAAAGATCCCGTAAAACTGTTTATGAGTCAATTGCTTCACCACTTAAACAGGGATACCACGCCAAAATCGCCAAAATATTAGAAAGCTCTAAAGATGTTGCTTTTCATCTCAGCGACTTAGCTTATCATTATGCCCAAGCAGGGAATAAAGAAAAAGCCATTAAGTATGCTTTGGTCGCAGCGAAAGACGAACTTGCGAAGTTCAGTAATCAACAAGCTATTCAACATTTTAAATATGTTCTCAGGAACATAGAACAAGAACAAGTTAAACAGAAAAACGATGCTTTAGAAGGTCTTGGAGATGCTTATGCTGCCAACTCAATGTATGAAGAAGCGATAAAAACCTTTGACAAACTTGCTGTTTCTGATATTGGTTTAATACGCCTTCGGGCGTTAAGAAAAGCAACGGATGCTGCTTTCCACAAGTGGGATAAACCTGACATCCTATTAGAGTACGCAAAAAAAGCAGAAGAGTTAGCATCGTTAAATCGTTTAGAAATGGGACGAATTATAAATAACCGCGGAAGAGCCTTCAGTTTGTCGGGACGTGGAGACCTAAGACAGGATTTGGAAGATTATAATACAGCTTTGGAAATATTTGAGGAAGAAAATTCGCTTGCTGATATTGCTGATGCATTGTGGAGAAGCGGCATCCTTACATGTGCACTTGGAAGTTTGCGAGAGGGTTTGAGTCGACTTTTACGTTCAATCGCTATTTTTAGAGAAATTGGTGACATCCGCAAGGAGGCAGAAGCTAATCTAGCTGCAGCACAAATATTTTTTGGATTAGGGTTTTTCTCAGTAGCTTTGTCCAAGTATTCTATTGTCCATGTTTTGGGTGAAAAATTAGGTATGTTCAATGAACTTGCTCAGGCAAGCTACGGGTTAAGCTTGATCTATGAACATTACGGAAATATTAGAGAGGCGCTGTCTCAAGCACTCAAAGTAATAGACTATAATAAAAAGACAGATGCTAACATATTTGCAACAGATAAATATGCTTCCCTAGTGAGACTTTATTGCAAGCTTGGTGATTTTGATAACGCAGATAAAGCATATAAAATTATGATTGAAACTGCATCTAAAGAATTCAATAGAACGCGATCAGCAGGCAAAACAATATTTAGTAATATTGATTCTACCAAAGCAGTCTACTTGACCGTTAAGGGTCATTTTGAAGAATCTAATATGATTTTCGAAAACCACCTTAAGCTTTTCAAATCACCTTTTCCCGTGGCTGGTTATGAAGTTAGGAATAGAGAAGACTATGCTTGGACTCTTGAGAAACAAGGAAAAGTTGAAGAAGCAAAAGCTCAAATAGAAAAAACCAAAATCTTGCTGAAAAATGTTGAAAAAAAGCATGAATATGCTAATGTACAGTTGAATGTTTTAGCACCAAGGTTAGTTAATGTTGAGGAATCTTTTGAAATACGTCTTGATATAGTGAATATTGGGAAAAACGCAGCTAAACTTGCTAAAGTTGTAGGAGTGAGCTCTTCTGAGTTCAAAACATCGTGTTCGACATTTTTTTGTAGCCAAAGAAACAATGAAATCGAGATAGAGAGCAAAAAAGTTAATGGATTCGATGTTGAAACAATCAAATTGAGTTCACAAACAAGTAAACCGGGTTCTTATACTTTGAATCCTGAAATTACATATGTTAGTAACTTAGGCGAAACAAGAAAATCTAAAGCTAAACCGCTTAACATAAAAGTAGAGGAATCTAAACCTAAGTTTAGAGTGCTTCCAGACAGAATATCAACAGGAAGCTTAGAACTTGATCAATTACTTCTGGGGGGTATTCCTGAAAATTACGCTGTTGTTTTAACTGGATCTCCAAGCGATGAACGAGAAGTAATTATAAAGAACTTTCTGGAAGAAGGAACCAAAGAAGATCAAATCACATTTTTTGTAAGCACCGAAGCTGTTGGAATGGAGAATCTTCTAGGTGATCCGAATTTCTATCTTTTCTTGTGTAATCCTAAACCAAAAACTAAGGTTACTGATCTTCCAAATGTCTACAAACTTAGAAGTAAGACTGATCTAACTAATCTATCTATATCACTTGCTAAAGCGTTTCGCAACATAGAACCTTCAAAAAACAAGCGAATTTGTATTGAAACGGTCTCTGACATTCTTTTAGAATATGGAGCAAAGGCAACTAGAAAATGGGTTTCGGAGCAAATCAATGATTTGGGTTCTAAGGGTTTTACAATGTTAACTGTAATTAATCCGTTAATGCACTCGTCAGAAGACTTACATGCTATTTTAGGCCTATTTGATGGGGAGATAGAACTTGCTCTAACTGGAGATCCATTAGAATACAAAAAATCCATACGGGTTAAGAAACTAAGAAGCAAAACTGATCTGACTAATCTGTCCATATCACTTGCTAAAGCGTTTCGCAACATAGAGCCTTCAAAAAACAAGCGAATATGTATTGAAACAGTATCTGACATACTTTTAGAATATGGAGCAAAAGCAACAAGAAAA
>JARRMA010000122.1:0-4447 GCA_037386505.1 Candidatus Bathyarchaeota archaeon | reverse complement strand
ATACGGAGATTCCATATTGCCGACTTTACATCCAAAATATAGGTTTAGGAATTTTCCAAATTTATTAGAATTTATTTTCTTGAATTTTTTTATAACTTTTTTATTATCTGCTTTTTTAGAAAAATCAGTTGTTTGGTTTGTTATCAGTATATTCACTGTGACGATACTAGAATTTTTAATGGATGGAATTAAAATGAGAAAAGCTGGTAAAAATCAAACTTTTAAAGTTTCTATTTTAGCAACTTCTATTCGTCTAGCAAATGATTTCGGTAGAATTATAGGACATTTGAGAAATATTCATCTCCTAGGGATTACAGAACGTTTTGACTATTTCATGACGGGTGAACATATACAGTATGAAAAAACTGTAGCACTCTACAAGTTTATGGTGTACGCAACTACAGTAATGGTAATTATCGTTATCTTTCCAATTTAAAATAGTAGATAAAATTAGTTTCTCTAGAACATTTTCTTTTTAAATCTTAAACTGTTTATTATACAAATGACAAAAAAACAGATTTTCATTGATGTGAATTAATAATATTTGTTGGTTGTGATTTAGAATGCAGATTAATATTTTTGGTGGAAAAGATGAAATCGGTGGAAACAAAATCCTTCTTGAACACAAAGACACAAAGATATTCTTAGATTTTGGGATGAGTTTCAAGCAAGCTGGAATGTATTTTTCAGAGTTTTTGCAACCTAGAAAGTGTGCTGCATTAACTGATTTTTTTGAGTTGGGGCTTTTGCCAGATATTGAAGGTTTGTATCGTGGAGATTACCTTAGACATATGGGCAGAAAAGAAGAGGAACGAAAGATTGATGGTGTTTTTCTTTCCCATGCACACGCTGATCATGTTAACTATATTCATTTTCTTAGATTTGATATTCCAATTTATTGTACAAAGATTACCAAAACTATCATGCAATGTTTAGAAGAGACAGGCAGCGGTTCGTTGTCTGATTTTATTAGCGGTTGTGAAGCATTCCAGTTTTACGAAAACAAGAAAGGAGGATTATCTCGAGTAACTAAAAGAAATACTGAATATGTTCATGAACGAGATTTTAGGATAATGGAACCGTATGTAAAAGTTAAGATAAAAGATCTTGAAGTTGAGATGCTTCCTGTAGATCATTCTCTTCCCGGAGCATGTGGTTACATTGTTTATAGTGATGAAGGAAATCTTGTTTATACGGGTGATATTCGTTTTCACGGATCAAAGCATGAGAACAGTAGAAGGTTTGTTGAAAAAGCCAAATCTGTGAACCCTAAATGGTTGCTCTGTGAAGGAACAAGAATTGATTCAACAAAAAAAGACAGCGAAACAAGTGTAAAAAAACGTATAACTGAAATTATTTCAGATTCTAAGGGTGTTGTTTTTGTTGAGCATCCTGCAAGAGATCTTGATAGAGTTAAATCGATCTTTGAAGCAATAAAAATTAACAGTCGAGAATTTGTTGTGAATATGAAGCTGGCTTATCTGTTGTCGGCTTTAGGTGATGATTCTCCATTTTCTTTGGATGATGTTAAGATTTTTGTTGCAGCAAAAAGTTGGGGATTAATTTGCAAACAAGGTTTTGACTGTAAAATGGTTGAAAAAGATTATTCCTCGTGGGAGAGGGATTTCATTAACAGAGAAAATTCGGTTACTAGTCAGGATTTACGTGAAGATCCCATGAGATATGTGGTTTCAATGAGTTTATGGGAAATGAACCAGCTCACTGATATTAAACCAGAAAATGCTGTTTGGATAAAATCTTCATGTGACGCTTTTTGTGACGAAATGAAAATTGATGAAGAAAGAAAAAATAATTGGCTCGCTCATTTTAACATCAAAAAATATTCCACTCACGCTTCAGGTCACGCTTCAGGCAAGGAGATAAAAGAAATGATAGCCACAATAAATCCAGAAATATTAATTCCAATTCACACTGAAAAATCCAATTTTTTTAATTAAACTTTTAGATGCATATTAGATTTGATGTAAAATTTAGGATATTAATAAAATGAATGAAATGACTGGAAAGATTTGTTTAGTAACTGGCAGTAACTCAGGAATAGGCAAAGAAACAGTTCTTGCATTATCAAGAATGGACGCCACAGTAGTGATGGTTGTACGCAATAAAATACGAGGAGAGAAAGCTCTAGCCGAAATAGTCCATCAAACCGGCAACAAAAAAATTGATCTAATGATCTGTGACCTATCTTTAATGGATTCTATTCGACACTTTGCTAAGGAGTTTAAGAAAAAATATCCCCGACTAGATGTTTTAATCAACAATGCAGGAGCGGTATTCAATAAACGGCAGGTTACATCTGAAGGCTTTGAACGAACGCTTGCTGTTAACTATTTGGCCCCTTTCTTGCTCACGAATGAGCTGTTGGATTTGTTGAAAGCTAGTGCACCTTCTAGAATAATTAACATAACCTCCGGATTAGCTAAAAAAGGCGAGGTAGATCTCGATAATCTTCAGAGTGAGAAGAATTATTCTGGAATGAAAGTTTACACTAATTCTAAACTGATGCTAATAATGTATACTTATGAATTGGCTAGGAAATTAGAAGGAACCCGAGTAACCGCAAACGTGCTAATGCCGGGTTTTGTCGCTACAAACCTTGGAAAGAACACAGGAAGCCTTCGTTCGTCTATTATGTTCAAAATCGTTCGTCCAATGCAAATAAGCGCAAAAAAAGGTGCAGAAACATCAGTTTACTTAGCATCCTCAGAGGAGGTTAAGACTACATCTGGAAAGTGTTTTTCCAAGAAACAGATAGCAACCACTTGTCCTGAATCATACGACGAAGAAATGCAGAAACTCTTATGGAACAAGACACGAAGTTTGCTTGGTTTAGCCACTTAGTGAAACGTGCTCAAATCTATGTAACGAATTGTGTTTTCATAATTATTTAATATATAATCAAACTATATTGTCTGGCACTTGGGGAAACGGATTTGGCTGAAGCTGAGGCAAGAACAGTCATTGATGAACTTTTAGTTTCGGCTGGTTGGAGTGTTCAAGATTACAGGAATGAAGATTTTGGTGCCTCTCTTGGAGTTGCAGTCCGAGAATTTCAGCTAAAAAATAGCAAAAACAGCTGAAGAAGCAAAGCAACTAATAGAATCAGGATTTGAATACGTATGCACTCATCAAGATATGCTTCTATTCAGAAAACGAAAATAAGTGCAACAAAATATATGGGTAAAGTCCAATTAAGTAAGGTAAAAACTATTAAGGATATGTCTCCATAATTGCCTCATAACATATTATTAATGGTGAAACGTGAATGAAGCTTGTAACAGTTCTTCTTCCAGAAGCGTATTTATCAGGTCTCGATGAATTAGTAAGATCTGGAATGTACCCTAGCCGAAGTGCTGCAATAAGAGCGGCAGTAAGAGATATGCTAAAGAAGGAATTATGGGCAAAACGCGAATAACAAAATTAATTTTTTCTATTTTGCCCGAGCATATGCTTCTACCAAATCGCGAGCTGAAAGGAAACCAACCAATTTTTTACCTTCTGTTATCGGTAGCCTTTTGATATGATTTGAAGTCATAATTTCAGCTGCATCATGAATAGTTACCCCCAGAGGGGCTGTTATAAGCGGAGATGAACAAGCATCTCTAACTGAAATCTTTAAGGATTGATCTTTTGCTAAAAATTTTGTTAATAGATCTCTCTCTGTAAATATTCCGATTGGTTCTCCATTGTGGGTAATAACGACACTCCCAATACTTCTAGCACCCATAATTTTTGCTACATTTTCCACAGGAGTTTCATCATCGGCAGTTATGACATCTTTACTCATAAAGTAATCAACTTCAAACCAAGCTTTCATAGTATCAGGAGATTCGGGAAGGCAACGAATAAGGTCAGAGGCAGTTATTATCCCAACCATCTTTCCAGCCTCACCCACTGCGAGTCTTCGAATTTTTTTCTCAATCATCATTTGTGATGCTTGTTTTACAGTGGAAGTCAAAGATATAGAAATTAAAGGATAAGACATAATTTCTTCAACTTTTTCATCTTTGATACTTGTGCCTCCAACTAACCAATCTTTTTCTAAATCAATTTCTCTTTTGACTACTTCTCTTAATAGGTCTCTTTCAGTTATGATACCAACAGGTGTATCATATTTTACCACAATTAAGCTTCCAATGTGCTTTTCTCCCATCAATTTTGCAGCTTCATGTAATGTACTTTCGGGACTAATCGTGATAACATCACGAACCATTATCTTTTCTAAATCACATCCCTGAGATTTTTGATTATTTTCATTATCAGGTGAAGTGCAACCTTTATTCATTCATCTCCCTCCAAGTGTTAATTAATTTTAGTTAAATTAGTATATACGTTTGTTCTTAATAATTGAACATTAAAGAAATATAAAATCAGATCGATTCTTGAATAACATTTTGGAGATAAATAAATAAAAAACGCAACATTA
>JARRMA010000121.1:0-6048 GCA_037386505.1 Candidatus Bathyarchaeota archaeon | reverse complement strand
CAATTGCGTGTCCAAAAGCTTTAAAAAATGGTGCATTAATAGTAAATGATATAAGTGGGGGAACTTTTGAGCCTCAAATTTTTGAAGTTGTCAGCAGGTACAATTCTACAATGATAATCATGCATATTAAAGGAAAACCAAAAATAATGCAGGTTTCTCCGGAATACAGTGATGTCGTATCAGAAGTTTATGGATATCTTCTAAAGCAAAGTTCAATAGCTGTAGAAAAAGGCGTAGAAAATATAATAGTAGACCCTGGAATAGGTTTTGGAAAAAGACTTCAGGATAATCTAACATTGATCAACAGATTGGAAGAATTTCAGTCATTAGATTTACCAATTCTAATTGGTTTATCAAGAAAATCATTTATTGGAAATATTTTAAATTTACACGTGGATGAACGAGATGACCCATCCAATTCAATGAATATGTTCGCTCTATCCAGAGGTGCACGGATAATTAGAACACATAATGTTAAACAGGGTGTTCAAACCTGTAAATTATTTAACGAAATCATTTCTCATTGATGTTTGAGCTATTTAAAATAGGATTTCTCAGTGTTACGTTTCTTGATGTAATTGATATATTGATAGTAGCTTTTATTGTTTACAAACTTTATACAATTCTTCGAGGTACAATTGCAGCTCAAATTTTTATCGGCCTAATAATTATAGTTGTTTTCTCTTTTATTGCCCAGGCAATTCAATTAAAAGCATTAAACTGGTTATTAAAGTTAGTTACAGATATCTGGGTAATTGCTTTTATAATACTCTTTCAGCCTGAAATAAGAAGACTGCTGGTAATGCTAGCAAGAAATCCGGTTGTAAAAATATTTGGAAAACACGACATTCATGAATCTGCAGAAATTATTGTTGATGCTGCATTTGAACTCTCTCAAAAACAATACGGCGCTTTAATTGTAATTATAAGGGAAACAGGAATTCGTAGCTATATAGAATCGGGAGAAATTTTGAATGCAAAGCTTAGCAAATCATTATTAACTTCAATCTTTTTTCCAAAGGCTTCATTGCATGATGGAGCAGTCATTGTTAAGGGAAATACTATAGAAGCAGCAAGATGTACATTACCTCTCTCTGCAACTACTCAAGTTGATGGGGAAAATTTGGGTATGAGACATAGAGCAGGACTTGGGATAAGCGAGCAGGCAGATGTTATTAGTGTTATTGTTTCTGAGGAAACAGGTAGTATTTCTGTTGCTGAAAATGGAATCATTACATCCGGTTTATCAAAAGATTCGTTACGTAAAAAACTAAAAGAATCTTTTATAAGACCCACACCTAAATCCTGGAAAAGTATATTTGATCAGTTTAAAGGACAAAATTAATAAGTCCGATTCAGTTTGTGCCGTTATCCCTTTCTATAATGAAAAATCAACTTTGCTTGAAGTTATTAAAGAAACAACAAAGTTTGTCGATTTTATTTTTGCAGTTAATGATGGCTCAAATGACGATAATTATGAAACTGAGAAGAATGAAAAAGATGTTCAATTCATTGAGCACAATAAAAATTATGGTAAAGGAAAAGCGTTAAGCACTGGTTTTGATGCATCAATTTCAGCAGGATATAGTTACGTAATTACAATAGATGCAGATCTTCAACACAATCCAGAATATATTCCGGTTTTATTAGATGCGATGAAATCATATGATATAGTTGTTGGGAACAGATTAAAAGACCTTAAGTTGATGCCGTTACATCGTAGGTTAAGCAACAAAATAACTACATTTTTATTAACAGTAAAAACCGGTCAAAATATACTTGATAGCCAATGCGGCTTTCGTGGATATTCAGTAGAAGTTCTGAAAAATGTTAGGACTTCATATAACGGTTTTGAAGCTGAGAGTGAGATCCTTGTTAAAGCAGCCAGAAAAGGATTCAATATCGGTTTTGTCGACATACCAACTATTTATGGAAACGAAAAGAGTAAAATGCGTTCTTTTCAAGCGATACTCGGATTCATAAAAGTATTGTTTCAAAGAAATGAGAGTTAAATATTTAATCTGAATAAAATTATTTATCTGTTTATTTTTGTAAGTTGAATATTAGGTATTGATTTTACAATAACAGAGAGGGTAAAATGAAATTACGATACTTATCACACTCAGGATTCCAGATAACTACGTCTGGTGGGAAAATAATTTTAATAGATCCATTTTTAACTGGAAATCCAAACGCACCAGTTAAAGCCTCGGATCTAAAAGCTGATTACATAATATTAACTCATGCCCATAGCGATCACATCGGAGATAGTTTTGATATAGCAAAACGCAGTAATTCCACTTTTATATGCGTGAATGAACTTGCAAATTATTGTAATTCAAAAGGTTTTAATGCACACAATATGCATATTGGTGGTGGTTATAATTTTGATTTTGGCAGGGTTAAATTTACAATCGCTCATCATGGTTCATTAACTCCAGATAATCATTATGGCGGAGAACCTGCCGGAGTTATTATCTCAGCAGATGGAATAAACGTTTACCATACTGGCGATACTGGATTATTTTATGATATGAAACTAATCGGAGAAATGACTCCCATTGATTATATGATTCTTCCAATCGGTGATAATTTTACAATGGGAATTACAGATGCAATAAACGCTATTGAGCTTACTTCACCAAAGGTCGCGATACCGATACACTATGATACGTTTCCGGTTATTAAAGCTGATCCGAATGAATTTAAGAAGAAAGCTGAAGCAAAGGGATTCAAAGTGCGTGTTATGGATTTTGGTGAAGAAATTCAACTTTAAATTATAAAATAAAAATTGTCTTCTTTTATTATTTAGTATGACTAAAATCATTTCTATAGCAAATCAGAAAGGTGGTGTTGGAAAAACTACAACAGCAATTAATCTTTCTTCATTAATTGCTGCTTCTGAAAAGAAGACATTATTAATTGATATCGATCCTCAATCAAATTCATCTTCGGGTTTAAATATTATTAAACATAATCCGTCAGTTTATGAAGTTCTGGTTGGAGCTGAAGAGATTAAAAATGTTATAATTGAATCTTATATGCCTTTTCTCGATGTGCTCCCATCAAATATCAATCTTGTTGGAGCAGAAATAGAAATGGTTGAATTACCAAAAAGAGAAACTATTTTAAAAGAAGCTCTTAGTGAAGTTTACCAAAGATATGATTATATTTTAATTGATTGTCCGCCTTCTCTTGGTCTTTTAACATTAAATGCTTTGACTGCATCGAATTCAGTTTTAATACCGGTTCAGTGTGAGTATTTTGCACTCGAGGGTTTAGGTCAACTTTTAAATACAATCAATATAGTCAAACAGTATTATAATCCTGAGTTGAGTATAGAGGGCGTTTTGTTAACTATGTTTGATACAAGATTACGACTTTCACATCAGGTTGCCGAAGAGGTTAGAAAGTATTTTGGTGATAAAGTTTTTAATACAGTAATCAATCGTAATGTGCGGATATCGGAAGCACCAAGTTTTGGCAAACCAATTATCTTATACGATGCTGTTTCTACAGGAGCTCAAAATTATATGGCTTTTGCAGCTGAATTAATTGAAAGAAATTCAAAATCTAATAATTGAAAAAATGAACAAAATTAAAACAGGACTTGGTAGAGGATTAGATGCACTGATCAAACCTCAGGATTATATTAAAAATAATGAACCGGATACAGATTTAAGTAGAGTTAAAGATGACGATGGAAAACAGGTTGACGTTCTTGCTAAAATAGCAGTAGATTTTATTTCAAGAAATCCATATCAGCCAAGATTCAATATTGATCCGGTTTCACTTGAAGAATTAAAAAAATCGATCCTCACTAACGGTTTAATTCAACCAATCACTGTACGGAGAGCACCTGACCACAAATATCAACTAATCTCCGGCGAACGCCGATTAAAAGCTTGCAAAGAAATTGGTTACAAAGAAATACCCGCTTATATAATTGATGTCGATTCTGAAGAATTGATGCTCGCCCTTGCACTAATTGAAAATATTCAAAGAGAAAAATTAAATCCTATAGAAATTGGTTCAGCATATAAAAGATTAATGGATGAATGTCATCTTACTCAGGAACAAATAGCAGATAGAGTTGGTAAAGACCGAACTACAATTGCAAATTCAATTCGTCTTTTAAAGTTGCCTCAGAAAATTAAAGAAGCCTTAGTTGAAGATAAAATTTCTATGGGTCATGCAAGAGCAATAATCAATCTTGAAAATGAGGGTCTTCAAGTTCAGCTTCTTGATAATATAATTAAGAAAAATCTTTTCGTGCTACGTTCGGAACCAAAGTTACTTGTGTTCAAAGAAAAGATGGGACAGGAGAAATAAAATTAGAATTTTATTCAAGAGATGAGTTAGAGCGACTAATTGAATTGTTTGATATCATCAGTAAAAATTATAGTTAGAGCTACAATTGTGCTTATTATTCTAAGCACATTTGCAAACGGTCAAAATCAAACCGAAGTTAACCAACCTTCAGATTCCGTTTTTGTAATGCAAAAATCTCCCTGGGGTGCTGTACTTAGGAGTGCTATAGTTCCAGGTCTTGGTCAGTTTTATACAGAGTCGTATTGGAAAATTCCTGTTATATGGGGAGCCGGTGCATTGTTAGTCTCAGGTTGGGTATATAATAATAATTTTTATAAAGATTACAAAAATTTGTTTATTAACACTGGCGAAACAAGATATAAGGAGTACAGAGATTTTTACAGAGATCAAAGAGATAATTTTACCATCTATCTGGTTATCCTTTATATCCTTAATTTAGTTGATGCTTATGTTGACGCCCAGTTATATGATTTTTCAATTGTTGAAGATTATTCGACTGGTGCTTACCGCTTTAATTTCAGATTGAATTTCTAACTTATTGATTCAATGAAAAACTCTATCATCTGTCCGGAATGTAAAACAGAAAATCCATTCTATAATTCAGTCTGTTCCAATTGCAGATCCTTTTTGAAGGACAAAGTTTATAATCTCGACTTTTGGTCACTTATTGGTTTGATTATCGAAAGTCCAACTAAAGCATTTCGTCAAATAATATTTGCTGAACATAAAAACCTTGTATTCTTAATACTGATTCTTGTTAGCTTAAAATATCTAATAAACATTAGATTTATCTCAATGATTTCAATTGGGGATTTTCAATCATCAGTAGGATTACAAATAAGTTATCTGATTGTACTCGGTGTTACCATTAGTTTTTTCCTGATTTTCGTGTATCTCTATAATTTAATTGGAAGATTAAACAAAATTTATCTTCGATTTAAGGACACGTTTGCATTACTAGTTTATTCACAGATTCCTTTAGTGTTTGCACTAATAATTCTTTTTACACTCGAATTAGTGATCTTAGGAGATTATCTTTTCTCATTAAATCCAAACCCGTTTGTTGTTAAAGGAATTATTGCTTATCTATTTTTAGCCCTTGAAATAGGTACAATAGCTTGGAGTTTTTACCTTTCATATAAAGCGTTCAGAGCGCAATCGCAAACTTTTTCTTTCAGTCTGGCTGCAGTTATTTCATTTGTTATTTTATTTTCTTTTCTATTATATATTTGTTCACTCTTTGTTTTTACAATTTAGTTAATTTTATTTATTGAAAGATTTACTCAGCAAAGAACAAGAATTTCTCCTTCAAACGTATAAACGAATTCCTTTGGAAATTAGTCACGGAGAAGGTGTTTATCTTTATACAAAAGATGGAAAAAAGTATCTCGACTTCTTTTCGGGACTTGCTGTTAATGCATTAGGTTATGGAAATTCCAAAATAATCAATGCTATTGAAAATCAGGTGAAAAAATACATTCATCTTTCCAACTATTACTTAAATGAGCCACAAATTGAACTGGCCGAAAAGTTGGTCAAATATTCTTGTTTATCAAAGGTCTTTTTTTCTAATAGTGGAACAGAGTCTATAGAGGCATCTTTAAAGTTAATCAGAAAACATTTTGGTCCGGATAAAAAAATTATTTCTTTCTCAAGTGCTTTTCATGGCAGAACTTATGGTTCACTTAGTCTGGGAGGAAAAGAGAAATACAAAAA
>JARRMA010000120.1:0-4464 GCA_037386505.1 Candidatus Bathyarchaeota archaeon | reverse complement strand
TTCAAGTGGTTTGAGAGTTTCTAATCGTCGTTTGATAATGTCTCTAACTTTTCGGGGTATTTCTAAGTTATCAATGCGAAACTTCCATCGGCCATCTTTCTTGAAAAGACTTTTCTGCTGATATAACATTCGAATCGTTTCGACTACATACAAAGGGTTACCATGACAATCAACGGTTAGCATCGCAACAAGATCAGAATCAACTTTTCCTTTTAACATACTTTCAGCAATTTTTTTCACATCATCTTTCTGTAAATCTGCAAGTTTTATTTCACTGAACAAATCGTCCCTGCCCATCGATAGTAGCATCATAGATAATTGCCTTTTATTATTTCTCGAATTGATTTCAAGTTGCTCGCTTCTAAAAGAGGCTAGAATTAGAATCCGTTCAAAACAAACCTTCCGAGCAAGATATTGAAGAAGGGAAAGTGAAGCTGAATCAGCCCAATGTATGTCATCTAAAAATAAGATTAGGACCTTTTTTTCTGCTAACAACATTAATTCTTTAGCAACACCAAAAAATGCCTGGTCTTTCCATGCCTGTGGTTGATCGTGAATATTTTTTATTAATTTAGGATGGTCAATAGCTGAAAGCCATGACTTTAAGTTTACGTTCTGATTAAGTGTTAAGTTGTATTGAGCTTGCGCATTCTCACTTAAAGAAAGATAAGAATCAAATGCTTCGACGAATGGAAAATAAGGTATAGCTGATTCGCTTAGACACCAGCCTTTTAAAATAATAGCGTCCGTTTTCTCAGCTTTTTTAAGAAACTCTTTCACGAGTCTAGTTTTTCCAGTACCCGCTTCCCCTGAAATAAAAACCATTGAACCTTCGCCTGAAATGGCCTTATCTAAGAACCTTTTCAACTCTTCAAGCTCACTGTCTCTGCCTGCCAGAATTGGATCCTGCAAAGGTTTATTATTAAATGGGTGCACTTAAACCGCCATTATCATAAAGAATGTACACTTTAGTATTTTAGAATTAACATTATTCTAATAATTTATCAAATAATGAAATAGCAATATGCAGATTGGTTGGATGGGTTAAATTTTAACCTTCTCTCTCTCATCCTTCTTCTCTTTCATACTCTTTCCTTCCCCCTCTCCCTCTCACCACTTCAAGACTTCAAGAGTTCGAGACTTCAAGACTCCCCCTATATAAACAACAAAAATACGAAAACACACAAAAAGTTATTGTGTAGGGTTAAGATAAGTCTCCCGAACCTTGTTCTAATTCCCACTTTCTAAATACAAACCAATACAATATTGCAAATCCAAAAAAGATAATCAGTATACTCACGATAGCGACAAAATCGATTGGATTTCTAGAACCTAAGCCACCTATAACGAAATGACCCCACAAAGCGTAAACTAGAATTCCAACGAAAATTACAGCAATACCAGCCACTAATGCTATTACATGTTTCATATATCAAATATTGAAATCAACTGAGCTATAGAGCTTGTTATTAATTGTGCATGTGCAATTGTTATTTTTTGTAAAAGAAAATTTGGAATATTATATCATCTCCAAGTTTTTGGTCGATATTAACTGTGATTTTTCCTATTTGAGAAATATCAAACATTTCATCAGATATTTGTCGTTCAAGATATCTACCAAGAGAATAATTGACCAATTTATTGTCTTCATAAAGAATTTTTCCGTTTTTCCAAAATTTGCAGTATTTACTTGCGAGCGCATATTTTGAATTCATAAAAAGTAATAATAGAAAAATGGAATTGGTTTTTGTATGATATTCACTGTTGGTAGCATTACTGAAAACTAGAAATCATATTTAGTCCCAAGATGGAGTAATATTGATTGAACGCAAAGGACAATTTAGCCTCTAAAATTCGAAGCAAACCTGTTGAATGGTTTATCATCTTTACTTTTCTAATTTCCTGGATAATTTGGATCTTAGCACCAATAATCGCAGGTAGTGATAGAGTAATTCAAACAGGAGACCAAAATTGGGATACTGTCGTATTATCTTTGGTTTCATATGTTGGAGCTTTTGGACCTTCATTAGCAGCAATAATTGTATCTTCCATTCTTAATCCATCATCTTCAAAATCTTCGAAAAGAAAGCGTTTGACATTGTTCACAATAATTTTTATGGTCACAATATCTTATTTCTCACTAAATTTAATTTTTACAACCTTCAACTATGAAAGAGTCCTCTTTTCAGTATTAGTCTCAATTATTGTCGCTTATGTGATTTCAAGTGTTTATCACCCCAAGCAGGGCGTCGCCGAACTCATGCAGGGACTAAAAAAGATATCTGCAAAGAATTTTTGGTTATGGTTTGCGTTTTTGGTGCCTTTGTTTGGTCAATTCTTGGCTGCAATAATCGATTTTGGCTTGGGAGGAAGTGAGATTTTCAAGTTTACAACCAACAGCATTGTTTTGTTAATAATTAATTACCCCATTATATTGGTGCTTGGCGGTCCCTTAAATGAAGAACCAGGGTGGCGTGGCTTTTTGGTACCGCAATTACAGACAAGATTTAATCCGTTAAAGACTGGACTTATTATCGGAGTGATTTGGACAATTTGGCATTTACCTTTGCATTTAATTGGTTTCTATCCTGGAGGAATTAGCCTCTTTTTAGTTCGTGTAGTTTACAATATTCCATTGGGAATCTTTTTCACATGGTATTATAATCGATCCAAAGGGAATCTTTTCGGTTGCATTCTGTTGCACACGAGTGTAAATGTAGCATCTGGACTTTTTGGTATGAATAGTCAACTAATTGGCTACGCAATAATAATTGTCATTACTGCAGCATTTGTAATCTATAATAGAATGTATAACAAAAATCAAAATTCGAACACTAGAGAAAATAGTTTGTTATAAAGAATATCATTCAATAGGAAGTTGTGATTAAGTATTTTTCGATTTTAATTAATTTAATACTAGATGGATTTACCCATTAATGCAATTGCAGCAATCATTACCAAACAGATTAGAGCAATGATGATAGCGAAGAAAAATAGTTTTGGAATTCCAAAGATGTAGTGTTCAATATTGTAATTTAAGGTCACCAACTTGTCTTCGGTATTGTCGTTGTTGATGAAGTTGAGTATATATTCTCCAGTTGCATTGCACTGTAAAGTTTGATTAATATCAGTGACTTCTCCATAGGATATTTGAGCTGAATTTGGAAAGCTGATTGAAAAAGATATTAAATTGGTCATTTGTCCAATGACTGTGAACTGAATAGCAAGCTGGTCACCTTCTTTTAACTCAATTGTTTGGCTTATTTTTTCTCCCTTAGGAATTTTCACACTCATTGTTGTTGCATTTGCAGATTTGACAACGTAGATAGTTGATAACATTACAATAAGAAAAATAGTGAAAAAAACTTTGTATTTCGTCATTAAATATTGGTTTTATGATCTAGTAGTAATTACTTTTGACTTTTCAGTACATATTTGTAATAAACCAACCACATCAGTTGTGATGCGTGCGAATTATCGCAGAAGTTACAAAATGCATCATCGGCTCAGTAGCGTATCTTATTACTCAAAAAGCGAAATTATAGAAAAATAGCTTAAAAAATTATTCAAGATTTTTACCTCTTTTTGTTCCACCCAAAATTACCTAGGTAAAAAGCTAGTCAAGTAGCAAATTACCAAGGTAAAAACCAAAACAGTCAGGGAATACCATAAAAAGTTAAAATTTAACCTAAAAACCAAATCTTATATTTTGAGTGAGAACAACGTTTATTCCATAAATTTGTTCATAAAAGGCGGAAAAAGATGGATTCATATAGAAAGACAGCGATAATTGTAGGTGTATTATTTCTAATTGCGACAATTATAATTATAATAGGTGGCATTTTTTCTTTATCCATATACAAGCCAAATTATCTTACTGCCGTTTCTGCAAATGAAAACCAGGTGATATTCGGAGCACTTCTGGAGATAATTGCAGCCGCGGCTATTGTTGGTATTCCAATTGCGATGTTTCCAATCTTTAAAAAACATAGTGAGGGCTTAGCTCTTGGATATGTTGGTACCCGAATATTCGAAGGCTTAACCATTTTTCTTAACACGATTATTCTATTGTCAATATTGGCGTTAAGTAAGGAATTTGTAAACACAGTAACTCCGGATGCTTCATATTTCCAAACTTCTGGCGCTCTATTACTAGCAGTACGTGAAACTCTTAGTGTTCTGGTAGACTTTCCTTTTCCCCTCGGTGCTGTAATATTCAATTATTTGTTGTACAAAACAAAACTTACTCCTCGATGGCTAGCAGTCCTCGGTCTTATTGGAGGCGTATTGTGGTTAGCAACAGCTCCTTTACGTATGTTCGGTTTTAATCCTGAATCAATGGAATTTTTGGCACTTCCTATAGCTGCACAAGAAATGATTCTGGCAGTATGGCTAATAGTCAAAGGATTTAATTCATCTGGACCTGAATAAGCAAGATAAATTGAGCACATCGAAAACAAAGAA
>JARRMA010000119.1:0-4493 GCA_037386505.1 Candidatus Bathyarchaeota archaeon | reverse complement strand
CATCCTCTTTCCAATGATACATAGTAAGCAAAGAGCTGTAAAGGAATCACAAAAGGTATTGGTGATAATACTTCAGGTAAATCAGTACTAATTTCTATGTAATCGTCGGCCAACTTTTTTATTTCCTCGTCACCCTCCTCAATAATTGCAATTATTGAGGCTCCACGAGCTTTCATTTCCATGATGTTTCCGATTATACTTCTATGTGTGGAGTCTTTAGGGCATAAGAAAATTACGGGAAAGCCTTTTTCAATTAGACTTATGGGCCCATGTTTACTTTCTCCAGCAGGATAAGCTAACGAAGGGATGTAGGATATCTCCATCAATTTAAGTTTACCTTCTAAAGCTACAGCGGAACTCATTCCTTTTCCTAAAAAGAAAAAGCAATGCTTATCGCTATACTTTTTAGCTAAATGTTTTATTTTCTCTTCTTTATTTGTAATAATCTCTTCAACAATGTCTGGTATTCGTTCAAAATTCTCTTCAAGATCTTCAATTTCTATATGAGAAACTTTTCCTCTTTTCTTAGCGAGTCTGATAGCCAATTGAGAAAGTACAGAAAGTTGAGATGTAAATGTCTTTGTTGCTGCAACTCCAATTTCTGGGCCAGATTGTTGAATAATATAGACTCTAGCAATTCGAGTTAATGTAGATCCAACGACATTTGTAAGCCCCAGAATTGTTGCGGCTCGAAGTCGGGCACTTTCAACTGCATCTAATGTATCTGCAGTTTCTCCAGATTGGCTGACAACTAAAAGTAAGCTGTCAATGTTTACAGATTTCCCGTGTTGTTCAACAAACTCAGAAGCGATTACAGGATGGGTTGCTAAGAAAGATAATTTAGAGAATAAGTATGAAGCTGCCAAGCAGGCATGATATGAAGTTCCACAGGCGACTAAGAATACTTCTCCTGCACGATCAAGAAATGTAGTCATCAGTTCTAGGTATTTATCTTGTAATCTGAGGGTATTTTTTAATCGTAAAGGCTGTTCATGGATTTCTTTTAGCATAAAATGGGGAAAGCCCTGTTTTTCTGCCATTTCAGGAGCCCAATTAATAGTATCGGGTTTTCTTGAAACGAGATTCCAGTTAGTTATTTTTCGAATTTCATATTCTTTATTGCTTAAAATAACGAATTCCCCATCTTCTATGAGAACAGATTTGTTTGTATAAGCTAGAAACGCTGGAATATCCGAAGCTACATAAAATGCATTTTCTGAAACTCCCAGAACAAGAGGGCTTTCTTTTCTGGCACAAAAGATTTTATTCGGTTCCTTAACTGAAATAACAGCTAATGCATAAGAACCTTCAAGTTGTTTAATTGTTTCGCGAATAGCTTCAACCAAAGACATTTTTGTTTTTAATTTTTCTTCGATAAGATGCGGAATAACTTCAGTATCAGTTTTTGACTTAAATTTATGTCCAAATTCTTGAAGTTCATTTTTAAGTTCTGCAAAATTTTCAATTATTCCATTGTGAACGACAGCAATTTGATTGTCACAATCTGTATGTGGATGAGCATTTTCTTTGTAAGCTGCCCCATGAGTTGCCCATCTTGTATGTCCGATTCCAATTCGGCCAGGAAGTTTATCGAGATTATGTATTTTATTGACTTCTTTAATTTTTCCACTATCTTTTTTTATGAAAAGTTTTTTCTTTTGAATTGTGGCGATTCCCACTGAATCATAACCTCGATATTCAAGCTTCTTTAATCCTTCATGAATTATTGGCGCGGCTTCACCGTTTTTTAGTATACATCCAAATATTCCACACACAGTTTTGACCTCTATATTTTTCAATAATTGATTCGTAATTAGATTAGAGAGTTTATTAAAATGCAGTAAATCTCTATAAACATTTTTAGGAAAAATTTTTTAGAATTAAAAATAAAATTATAATGGTTGTCAACAATTTCACTGTTCTTGGAATTAAACCATTAAAAAATAATTTTTAACGGTTGATTTAATATAATAAGACATCGATTCGTATATTATTTTACCGCAAAAAATATGAAGCTAAAACCTTAACAAAAAGAAGGCGAACACTTTGGGTCTAACCGAATTCTTGTATCCCGGAGAAACCATATTATTTCAGAGTGGAAAGGTTGATAGTCTTAATGACAGTTTTTTCTTTTACATAACGGACCAACGAATAATAATGTATAGACGAAGAGGGGTTCTTTTTAAAAAAGATCGAGTAGTAGCAGAAAGGCTCGAAGATATTCGAACAATGCATTATAGTGAAAAAGGAATTCTACGCAAGAAAGGTGTTTTACGTATTGAGACTTTTGGCAAAAAAATGGATCCAATAATTGGAAAAGTTAGGGATGTAAAAGCTATTTGGCAAGAAATGCAGAAATATATTAGAAAAGATATGTCAAATTATTGAAACTCAATTATTTCAATTCGTTTAATTCGTTATTATATTAATCATCTTTTATGAATCCGATAAATAGACCAAAGATTAGACTGATAATAAATGGTATATTAGCTAATAATGGGGTTATTGACTCATATGCTGGATCAATTGTTTCAACAATCTTTGAGGCAAAACTGGTTAGTTCACTATAATCAATCCTAATAATATTAGTATACGCCAAAAAAATTATTGTGAAAACAGCTAGTCCAATTATTAATGTAATTCTAATCATTTTTCTAAAAGTGTAACCAATTAAAAACCCACCGATTCCACCGATAGCAACTTGGAAAAGTATTGCAGTAATTGACTCAGAAGATATAGAAGTCATACAGTTTTTTATATTATATAGAATCTAATAAAATTAATTATTCAATTTTTGAGAATGCATAAAAAGTGGTTTAGAACGTATCCTTTAAAAAAACTTTTATAATGGTCTCCTTAGTAGCAGCAAGTATGGAACTTAAACGTTTACTCAGTGAAGAAAAGAGCAAATTCAAAGCTAAGGAAATAGTAATATTTGAAAATCCAGCTAAATTAAAACCAATATTAAATAAACTTAGTTGGGAAATTCTTAATCTCCTTAGCAAAAAAGAAATGTACCCCTTGGAGATTGCTAAACATCTAGAACAACATGAACAAAAAATCTATTATCATATTCGAAAATTAATTGAAGTCGGTGTAATAAGAGTAGTTAGGGAAGAAAATAAGAAAGGTGCTGTTGCAAAATACTACAAAACTGTCTATCCCGCTATGGGAGTAGAATTACCATTTGGTTCCCAAAAAATCAACTGTTTTTCTACCGTCGAATTAAATGAGAAAATGAAAAATTTTCTACGACCTTTAATAAAAGATAGATTTTTAGATGGGAAAATTGTTGTCGGAAGTCCTGATCCTCATGGGCCTTTCAAGGCAAAGGCTAGAGACGGTCACTATGCTGCGTATTTGACCCTATTTTTGGGTCAATTCGTAACCTTACCTGAGGATTTTATGATAAAATTAGATGTAGATGTAAAAGTTGAAAAAGAAGAAAGTAATAATTTACTCTTAGTTGGTGGACCTGGAACTAACCTCATTACTCAGGAGCTTAATGAATTTTTACCCATTCATTTTAATATGATACCTTCTGACCATGGATTTATTTTAGGGGGATTGGTTTCAGATAAAACTCATAAAGTCTATCCTGCTGACAATATGGGTATAATAGCAAAGATATCTAATCCTTGGAATGAAAAAAATAGTATAATACTTCTTGCAGGTAACAAGGCAATAGGAACTAAAGCTTGTGTTTTAGCTATCACCAAATTTTCGGAAAAAGCATTAAAAAATTTTGTTATTGGGGAAAAATTTGCTGTTGTAATTCAGGGATTTGATCTTGATGGCGATGGAAAAGTTGATTCTGTAGAAGTTCTTGAATAATAAGAAATTATTAATTCAATTTATTTAAAAGAATCTAAAGTAATGAGTGCAGATAGTAAGATGGGTTTGATAACTGTTGTTTTTTTCGCTTGCGGTCATCAGAATATTCAAGGTACCCATAAAACTACCATAGAGTTTACCAAGGAAAAGAATCTTTCAAGGCAAGGAGATTGTATACTTGGAATAAACTCAACAAAAGGTGCAATTGATTTACCATCAGAATTCAAGGAAGCTTTAAGAAAAGTTGGAGCAAAAATAAAAATTACAATTGAAGTAGGAACATTAGAAGAAATTATTAATGCTAAAGGAAACCCTGATCTACAATTTACACATCCTACAGATTTAGTAATAAGAAAGAGCAATTATTTATGTAATCGAACATTGGCGATAGAAGCAGATAAAGCCGCTATCAACATTTCAAGAAAGCTCATTGAAAAACTTAAAAATCCAAAGCAGAGAATAAAAATCACTTTAGAAATAAAGGATCACTGAATTTGTGCATCAATAACCACCTGATAAATGTACGGTGCAACTTCTCGGACTTTTTTTGCTGCCAGAATTTTCTTTATTTGTCTTTTATTTTTGTTCACTTCTCTTGATAATCGAGATTTAGTTGATTCTATTTTATCTGAAGAATTTACAAAACTATAATAATGTAT
>JARRMA010000118.1:0-9522 GCA_037386505.1 Candidatus Bathyarchaeota archaeon | reverse complement strand
CCTGCTGCAAAAACTGTTCCATCAACCAAATTATCTTTAATAAAAATAGATAAAATTGGTTGCATTAATCCAAAACCCGTTAAAAGAAAAACATCTGAAAGAGTAAGCAATAAAATTGTTTTGTCCATAAATTAGATGTACAAAAAATAAAAACAAAAGGCTATCTGTTTTAAATAATACAGCTTTAATGATTTTTTCAAGAATTGTTATAAAAAAAGAAAAGTAGCGAATTTCTTGCTACTCAAAATGGTGTCCTAACTCTATTAATGTGTGGCTTTATTGTACTCCATTATTGCTCTATACCGTGGGCATCTATCAAATTCATTTGTTGCGCAATATTGTTTGCATGTATCTCCATCTATTTTCCAATTTGCTGATGTAACATGGCTTGCAGTGCATTCGTTGCTTTCTTTTACGTAGAAAATACATAACATGATTCTTTCACCTCCCAATAAAATGTGAGAAGCGATATTAAGATTTTATTATTTAACCGTAATATTGATTTTTATAACAATCTCTACTCAATAATTATCATTAGATTAAACAATCTATTTCAGACATTTGGGGTTGATGCAATGGAAAACAACAAAAAAGATACAACAGAATGGTTCAAAGATTGGGCAAATGAATATGATGACACTTTAGGTAAAATAAATAGACATCATAAATTGTTAGACCTCGTTGTTAACTTATCGAAGGTTGAAAATGGTCAAAAAGTGCTTGATATTGGGTGTGGTACAGGACTTTTATCTCTTAAATTTCTGGAAAAAGCAGACTGTTTTATTACTGGTGTAGATACTTCACCTGAAATGTTATCAATATTTCAGAAAAAAATCAATGAACTAAATCTATCTAACAGAATTATTCTTAAACTAGAAAATGCTCAAACACTTGATTTTAAAGTAGATTCATTTGATATAATTGCTTCAACTGTTACTTTGCATCATCTTAAAGATAAGTACCCTTCGATAAAACAGATATATAATATCTTGAAACCAGAAGGGAAATTTGTTCTCGGAGACATTGATATGGATACAACAGGAAACATAGATGATCCTAATCGGTTATTAAGGATGCTTGCGTGGTTAAAGGAAGAATTTGTTCTCGCTTTAACTGAAGGTGGACCTGAGGCGTTTAGTAGAATGTATGACAACGGTAAAAAGCATATTTTAAACGATGGTGAATACTGCATTAGTTTTGAACAATGGAAAAATTTATGTAAAAAGGCTAATTTTCGAGGAATCTCTATTCATTCTTTGCCTGGATTCAAATGGTTCAAAGTATTAGTGGCAACAAAATAGCAATATAATTCCGCATTCGAAAAAGCGGTTTGAAGAAGTAAAGATTCGGTCAACCTAAGTAGTTGTACATAAATTTCTAGGAATAATCTTCATGTATTTTAAAATAATTGTATGTATATTCTTGATATGTGAATTTATTTGCCAAAATACGGAAAGCCTATATGGCAATATGTCTTTGAAGCGGCAAAAGAAATCAATGGAACTTTTACATCAGTCGATATTATTAATAAAGTAAAACAAATAAATTCTAAAATTCCTGATGTGACCATCCGTTCAAATGTTATAGCGATGGCACCCAACCATCCTTTTAGTTTCCACTGGCCTTCCACAAGAAAACTTCATGGTTTTTTCAATTACCTAGGTGAAGGTCGATTCACCCTTTTAGAAAAGGATAATAAAGATATTATTCAAGTAAAAGATGTTAAACTAGAAATTTCTGAACAAGATATTAAGGTGACAAATTTGGTGGAGCTAAAAAAATTCAAGGTAAAAGAGCTTGAAGATTACAATGGGAAAGATGGTAAACCAGCGTACGTTGCTTATAATAAGGAAGTGTTTGATCTCTCCCAAAGTAATCTTTGGAGTAATGGAAATCATATGGGTAGCCACGAAGCAGGAAAAGACATAACAGAAGAATTGAAGCTTGCCCCTCATGGAAAAGAAGTTTTCGAAAGAGAAAAAGTGAAACATGTTGGTAAACTAGTGTAATATAAAATAATTGTATTCATGTTAAGATAAATAAATAACACTTTTTTGTTGATTTATTCAACGAGAAGTTGTATAAGTTTGTTGCAATATACTGATAATTGAAAAGAAATGGTTCCTTATCCAAAAGAATTTGAAATTACTAAAAAACTTAAGGATGGAACTGAAGTTCTTTTACGTTCCATTAAACCTGAAGATGAACCGTTATGGCTTGAGATGTTCAATAATTTTTCTGAATCTTCTGTTTGGAATAGATTTTTCAATATCGTCAAGGATCCGTCTCATCAGTTTCGTGCTCGTTTTTGTGATATTAATTATGAAAATGAAATTGCTATTGTCGCTATTTTCCACAATAATGGAAATAAAATGTTAGGCGTGGTCAGATTCACACTCGATTCTGATAAGAAAAGTGGGGAACTGGCGTTTATTGTCGCTGATCCTTGGCAAGATTTAGGGTTAGGGACCGTGATGGTTGAACATTTGATAAATATCTGCAGAAAGAAAAAAATTGATACAATTTATTCTTTTATGTTACCTAATAATTATGGTGCAATTAGGTTCTTGAAGAGACTAAATTTCAGAACTGATTATTCAAACGAAGATTTCGTAAAAGCTTTTCTTCAAATAAAATGAAGTTAAATTTCAGGATAATTGAAGTCTTAATTAATTGAAATAATTTGATAATTCAGAACCTTTTGAGAACCTTTAGGTATTGCAATGCTATCCAATATTTTACATCCTTGTATTTTGCTCCAGCCATTACATTTACATTGTATGTTCCGTTTTTTTCTTGATGTGTGTTAAACCATTGTTTTATTTCATCAATCTTGGGATGATTCTTAATGCCAAGTAGCGTAAGAGTATCAATTGTTGTTAAAATATCTGTCCAATGATATGGATAAGTGAATTTTGTCCAGTATTCTATTCCTTTTCTGTCGGGATACTTGTCGCTAGTAAATATTCGTTCTGCTAATAGCAGTCCTGTTTCCTTTACTTTCTTTTTATATTTATTTATCAGAGATAATGGTCTTAGTACGATGCCTGTAATAAGATGAGAAAATGGTTTTGTTTTTTCCGGCTCAGTTGTTTTCTTCTTTTTGAGGGCTTGTAAGTTTTCATTTTTTGTTCTAAAAGGAATAGCCCATCCTCCATCATTTAGTCTTATTTTTAGTAGCCAGTCTAATGATTTCTTAATTCTTTTGTCATTATAACCTGCTTTTATTAGAAACTCAGTAATGCTTGCACTGTAATTAGGACTATACTGATTACCATATATTCCTCTGAATTCTCCTTCATCTGTTTGGAATGAAAACAAATAATCAGCTGCTTTCTGAATTGCTTCATGTTCTTTATTGAAGCCATAAAATTCTACTAATTCTGCTAATTTCTTGTATGTTTGGTATTGATTGTAATTTGTAGATGAACGAAGTTTGGCATTCTTATTCGGGTATATCCATGATCCATTTATTTGTTGTTTTTTTAGGATTTTCTTTACATTTGGAAGAATCCATAATCGTTTAATGTCGACTTTCTCTTGAAGCAATTCTTTTTTTGTAAAAGTTACGATCGCTTCATTGTTTGTGTCTAGCAATGTTTTAATTGTACTCTCTAAATTTTTCACCAATTTGCTCACTTTTTATTAAATAATAATGAACTCTCATGGTATTGTTCATTTAGAATTTGTTAGATACTTTTTTAGAAACTCTTTTGCCAGTTTTCTGGTTTTTGGACTTTTATTATATAATTGTGCTTTAACAAAATCTAATATTTTCTTTTTATCTGATGATTCTTCAAAATATTTGTCAAATGCTTCAATGACATACGATTTTATTAAATCAATTTGTTTCCCCTGATGACTTTTTTCTATATCTAATAATCTGTTGGTAATCTTTGTTTGAAGATTTGGCTTTACCTTCGCTATTTTACCTGAATTTAATGCAGCTTGTCCTGCAACCATTGTTCTGTTGCCATCGATATTACTAAAGTATTTGTTAAATATGCTTTCAAATTTATTCTCTGAATCAATAGACGCAAGATTTGCAAGCAATTTTATTGATATTGTCCTCTGGTAATGATTGGTGCTGCAAAGCAAGTTTGCTAAATAATCCCATTTTGAATACAAAACTTCTGGTTGCTCCAAAGATATTTGATTTAGAAACTCAAAACTTTTCAATCTAATTTCATCATTTTTAGACAAAATTCCATCCAATGAATCTGATAATTTTTTGGAGTCAATAACCATTTTATCTAATTTTCCCCTGTTGCTAATCTTTAATATTAATGATATTAGATTTTTGATGTGAAAACGTTTCTAGATTAAAATAATGTTGATTTTCTTTGATGAGTGGTGAAAAAAATTGAAAATGAGCTTGAAAAAAATGGATTAAACTGTTTAACTCTTCATTCTGCTACTTTTCCAGTAACAGATGAAATCGAAGTGCCCAAAGCAATTTATTTCGTAAAAGTTTCAGCGCATTTCGCTAATATTTTAAATGCACCAATAATGGTTGTTCATTCTAATGTTTCCCGAAAACTGTCTAAAGTTAAGCGAAATAAAATATTATCAACAATTTATGATGAAGTCAGACCCTATGTAAAGAAATTGAACCTAAAATTATCTTTAGAAAATCTATCTAATCCCTCAAAAAGTTTCGGCAACGGACCAGATGAGATCGATCAAATATTAAACATAATAGATGATGGAACTATGGGATTAACCTTAGATTTTTGTCATGGCGAAACAACCGGACAAACTATGAGAATTCTTGAAAAATACAAAAAACGAATATATAATATTCATATCAGTAACAAAAATCATGGAGTACTAAAACCAGAAACACCAAACCTGAAAGAATTTTTAATTAAGTTAGAAAATTTTGGATATTCTGGTCCTTTAACTATTGAATTAAATTCCTCATGCACTCCGGATCAAATTCTTGATACACAATTGACACTTGAAAATATAATAAATTTTGCAGATTAAATTCCAACTTATATTTTAACTAAATTCAAATTGCACAAATATGAATAATAATATAGTGAGTTTCTTTGGAGCGACTTACTAAAGCCAAGTTTACTAATTTAAGTAAAATAATCTATCCTGATCTAAAAATTAATAAATCAAAAGTTATCGAATACTATATCAAAATTGCTCCTAAAATTTTAAATTTCTTAGAAGATAGATTATTAGTTACTACAAGATATCCTGATGGAATAAATAAAGAAGGATTCTATGGAAAAGATGCACCAAAAGGCACGCCTTCCTGGGTGGAAACATTTAGAAGATATTCAAAAACTGCAAGGCGGAACCTAGATTATATCGTGTGCAATAACTTAGATACTCTCTTGTGGTTGGCCAATCTTGCTGCTTTAGAACTTCATATACCACTTGCAAAAAAAGATTCTTACGAAAACCCTGATTTAATTCTCTTTGATATTGATCCAGAGCCACCTGCAGACATAGACCAGGTTATTGAAGTAGCCAAATTGGTGAAAGAATTTTTAGATGATTTATCGTTAGTTAGTTATGTTAAAACTTCAGGGAAAAAAGGTTTTCATATCGTGGTTCCAATTATTCCCGAAAATTCCTATAAATATACAAGAGACTTCGTTCATCAAATTGGAAAAAAACTTGCAAAAGAAAAAGAATTTATTGTTTCTGAATTTTCTCGTTCTCAAGAACCTGGGACTGTATACTTAGATTATGGGCAAAACTCTTCAGGGAAAACAATGATTTGTCCTTATAGTTTAAGAGCAACAAAATATGCCTCTGTTTCAACTCCATTAGATTGGAAACATATACAAAAAGGGTTAAAACCTAAAGAATTCAATATTTTTTCTGTATTAGATTTAAAATCAAATCCCTGGAAAGGGTTTTGGGATCAAAAACAGAAGTTAGAAGGAAAATAATTATGGAAAATACAAAAGCTGAACCACCAAAACGTTCAATTTGGAGCGGAAGAATAAGCATTGGACTGGTAAATGTACCTGTAAAGCTTTTCACTATGATAAGAGACAATTCAATTTCTTTTAGGTATCTTCATAAAAAAGATGGAGCACCTCTTAAATATCAAAAAATTTGTACTCTGGACAATAAAATAATTGCTTGGGACGATATAGTAAAAGGCTACGAAGTAAGTAAAAACGAATTTGTAGTGTTCACTAAAGAGGAACTTGAAGCGATAAGACCTGAATCCGATGAAAGAATTAGAATCGATAAATTTGTGAATCTTGTTTCTATTGATCCTCTATATTTTGATAAATCCTATATTCTTACCCCTGATAAAAGCAAAGATGCCTATAGCTTAATGCTTTCTGCATTCCAAAAAATGAAAATGGCAGGAGTAGGCAAATTTACACTAAAAAACAAGGAGCACCCATTAGTTATTCATGAATATAAAGGTGCGTTGATTTTATCAATTCTGAGATATTCTAACGAGATAGTTTATCCACTAGATTTGGAACAGCTTAAAAATCTTAATCAACCAAGCAAAGAAGAATTGGCATTAGCAACAAAAATTATCGAAAATCTTTCTGGGGATCTTGATTTAACGGAATATAAAGATGGTTTCAAAGAAAAAGTTGAGAAAATGATCGAAAAGAAGATGAAAGGTGAAACTATAATTCCGGAAAAGCCACAAAAAGAAGAAGCAAAAGAGCTAATGGTTGCGCTCAAAGAAACGTTAAGTAAACTTGAACAGAAATGAAAAAATACAAACCTATGCTGGCTAAAACAGCTGTTGGGCCTTTCTCCTCAAAAGATTGGATCTTTGAAGTAAAATGGGATGGAATAAGAGCTATCTCTTACATCAGTGACGAATTCAGTATTAGAAGTCGAAACCAAAAAGAGCTTAAAACACTTTTCCCTGAATTGCAAGAACTCAAACAATTAACAAGAAATGTTGTTCTAGATGGCGAAATAATTATAATGACTGAAGGAAAAGTTGATTTTCAAACTGTATTAAAAAGAATTCAAGCAAACTCTTCTCGTGACATTGAAAATCTTCGGCTAAAACATCCTGTTCTTTACATATTATTTGATATTCTGGAAAAAGATGGAAAATCGCTTACAAAAAAACCGTTGATAGACCGCAAACAGATCTTAAAAGAATCAGTGAAAGAAGGAAATAATGTCATTATTTCGGTTTTTGTAGAAAATAACGGTGAACAATATTATGAAGCGACTTTAGAAAAGGGATTAGAAGGGGTTATGGCCAAAAAGAAGGACAGTGTTTATCTTCAAGGAACAAGAAGCAGTAGTTGGTTAAAAATTAAAAAAATAAAAGAATGCGATTGTGTCATTTTCGGCTATACCGAAGGAAAAGGTAATAGAAAAAACACTTTTGGTGCACTAATTCTAGGATTATATGATTCAGATGATCCTGTATTTGTTGGAAAAGTTGGAACAGGATTTGATCAAAAAAATTTAGAAGCATTAACTAAGAAATTACAAAAATTAAAGGTACCTCAAAAAACTTTAGACGTTGTAAATGTTCTTGAAAAGATAAATTGGGTTAAACCTATTCTTGTCTGTAAAGTAATGTACCAAACAGTTACATCCGAAGGAAAACTTCGGATGCCACGATTTATTGATTTAAGAGATGAAAAGAATCCTTTGGAATGCAAATTGAATCAAATCAAACCAACTAAATTAAAGGAATATATTCAGAAAAGAGATTTCACGAAATCTCCTGAACCCCTTGGAACAACAAAAGAAAGTAAGAATCAAATTTTTGTAGTCCAAGAACATGATGCATCTCGCCTCCATTTTGACTTAAGATTAGAAAAAGATGGAGTGCTCAAAAGTTGGGCAGTCCCTAAAGGTATTCCTCGAGTTAAAGGGATTAAAAGATTAGCAATTAATACGGAGGACCATCCATTGGAATATGCTAATTTTGAGGGAACAATACCTAAGGGACAGTATGGTGCAGGAACGGTCAAAATTTGGGATAATGGGAGAGAAAAAAATTGGCTTTTAATGAAGGTTGAACTCTAAATTGAATAGAATTTTTTACGTTGGAACAATGGGTTGGAGTTACAATTTTTGGAAAAACAATTTTTATTCCTCACAAAGTAAACCTGAAACTTTCTTAGAAGAATATAGTAAACATTTCAATACTGTTGAAGTAAATAGTAGTTTTTATCGAGTCCCATCTATTTCAACATTAAACAACTGGAAAAATCAAACATCAAAGAATTTTTGTTTTGCCTTAAAAGTTCCCAAAAAAATAACTCATAAAAATAAAAAATTGGACTCAGATCATTTAGAGTATTTCTTAGATACTGTTTCCCATTTAGGTTCGAAACTTGGACCACTACTTTTTCAGTTTCCAAGTAGTTTTAAACTAGCTAGACATAATTTTTTAGAAGATCTTGTTTCACTTTTACCTAAAAACAACAGATATGCATTTGAGGTCCGAAATAGTAGTTGGCTAAATGAAAGATTTTATGACTTTTTGAGTGAAAACAACATTTCATTAGTTTTAGGTGATAGTCAATGGTTAAAACAAACCAAAAAAATAACCTCAGATTTTGTCTATTTTAGATGGGAAGGAGATAGAAAACAAATCAATGGCACAAAGGGTATAATGGAAAAAGAAAGAAGCGATGACTTAAAAATTTGGTCTCAAAAAATAATATCATTACCTGATCAAATAGAGGTCTTTGGATATTTCAGTAAATACTATTCAGGACATCCACCTACAGACGTGAAAAAGCTCATAACCCATCTCAAGAATAATTAGATTTTGAATTTCTTTATTCTTTAATCTACTCTATTTCGATAATTGTAGGATACTTTATATAAAAATTTACAAATTAATTCGTTTTGTAGATCTAATTTTTGATAATTCAAGAAACTGCTGCTTTTAAAAAATCAACAACATCAATTGTTGCGATTTTTGTATTGCAATGACTGCAGACAGTTATAGATTCAATATTTGATTCATTATTTACTTTTAAGGGTGCATTACAATGAGGACAACGATAAACAACAATCAGACCACCATCTTTAATTTGGTTAAGTAACTTGTTTAAGTCAACAGTAATTTCAGTATTTCTTATTAATAGTTGCTTGTTTTTTGTTCTTGCAGCTCCGGCTTCTTTATACATACCAAGATCTTCGTATATTTTAGCTGCTTCTTCAAACCTTTTTACTTCCAGGAAAATTTCTGCTTTTCTAAGTAAAGTTTTTTTATAGATCCTATCGAAAAAATTTTTTTCTAAATATTCATAGATATGATAATAACCTTGTTTATTTGGTTGAAAAGGATAATCAACCAAATTTTTCATTAATTTATCATCAAAACTTAACTCATTTTCATCAATTGTTAACTCAATATATTTTAATACATTAACTCGTGAGTCACTCAAATCAGGTGGTATTTCTTCGATTTTTCTTTCAATTAAATTGATAAAATTTTCTTTGCAATTAGACGAACAAATATGCAAGTATTTTTTGTCAAAATCTTCAGAAAAAGAATCTCCGAATGAAATTGTCATAAGATGAGGTTGACAA
>JARRMA010000117.1:0-4525 GCA_037386505.1 Candidatus Bathyarchaeota archaeon | reverse complement strand
CTTGCATATGATTTATGGTACCAGCATTTTTGAGATGAACCAATTGACCTCTTTGTCTGATCTTGTTCAATCAATATCAGGAATAAAAATGCCTCCTCATAAACCATTAACTGGAGATAATGTAACCGCTCATAGTTCAGGAATACATCAACATGGGGTTTTGGTCAATCCAACTACATACGAATTCTATCCTCCAAGATTGATGGGGCAGAAACGAAAAGTCTACATTGACGAACTTGGTGGTAGACATGGAATAATATATGTGGCAAAAGAGCTTGGTATAGAGATTTCAGATAATACTGCAAGAAAAGTTCTTGAACAGGTCAAGTCAGCTTTTTCTTCTGGGGAAAGAAGAAGTTCCTACACACCAGAGGAAATCAAAAAATTAATTGACGATTTTGAAAAGTGTTGAGTATTATGGTTTCTACGATAACAGAAAAAATCCTAGCTAACGCTTCCCATAAGGATGAAGTTGCTCCAGGTGATTTTGTTGTAGCTGATATAAACTACGTTATGGCTCATGATTCAACTGCACCTCTAGCAATTGAAAGCTTTCGAAAAATTACTAATAAGGTTTTCAATGAAGATCGAGTAATAATTGTTTTCGATCACTTCTTTCCTGCACCAACTATTGCGGGAGCTGATCTACACCAGAAATCGAGAAATTTTGTGATGGATCAAAACATTTCTGGATTTTTTATGAATGGAGTATGTCACCAAATTTTGGTTGAAAAATTTGTTTCCCCTGGTAACGTGATTGTAGGCGCAGATTCTCATACATGTACTGAAGGAGCTTTAGGTGCGTTTACAACTGGTTTGGGATCAACAGATATTGGTGGAGTTATGGCTACTGGAAAATGCTGGTTTAGAGTTCCTGAAAGTTTAAAATTTAATTTAACTGGAAAAACAAAAAACGGTATCTTCGCTAAAGATGTTATCCTCAGTATTGTTGGCGAAGTTGGAGCTGACGGTGCACTTTATAATGCCTGTGAATTCACCGGTGACTATGTAAAAAATGCTACTGTTGCTTCCCGTCTTACTTTGTGTAATGTGGCCATCGAGATGGGTGGTAAGAACGGTATTATTGAAGCTGATCAAAAAACACTTGATTTCCTGGATGGAAGAACAGGTAAAATCTTCAAAAGCGATAATAATGCCATTTATGCAGACGAATTCGAAATTGAAGTTAATAATATTGAGCCTCAGGTTGCCCTTCCTCCTTCAGTTGATAATGTTGAGCCAGTTTCTGCGATTGAAGGAAAATCAATTGACCAAGCTTTTTTAGGAACTTGCACAAATGGTCGACTTGAAGATATTGAGATCGCTACCAAGATATTGAATGGAAAAAAGATTGCTCCAAATGTTCGTCTAATAGTTACTCCTGCTTCTGAAGAAATTTATTTTCAAGCCCTCTCAAAAGGATATCTGCATTCTTTAATTAGGGCTGGTGCTGCAGTCTGTAATCCCACCTGTGGTCCCTGTGTTGGAAGACATGGGGGTGTACTGGCTGAAGGTGAGGTTTGTATTTCAAGCCAGAATCGAAACTTTAGTGGAAGGATGGGTCATCCTTCAGCTGAGATTATTTTAGCTTCTCCAGCAACTGTTGCAGCTTCAGCTTTATGTGGAAAAATTGTTGATCCAAGGGATTATTTATGAAAGTGTGGAAATTTGGTAATGACATAAATACGGATATTATTACCCCCGGTAGATATACTGTTACTACCGATAAGAAAAAGTTAGGAGAAATAGCCTTTATTGAATATCGTCCTGAATTCAGTAAAGAAGTAAAAAAGGGTGATATAATTGTTGCAGGGAAGAATTTTGGTTGTGGTTCATCCCGAGAACATTCTCCAGTAGCATTAAAAGCTGCAGGAATTAGTGCAATTATTGCTAAATCATTTGCTAGAATATTCTTTAGAAATTCTATAAATATTGGATTACCCCTGTTTATTTCTGAAGACACAGATAAGATCGAAGACGGTGACGAAGTTGAGATCAATTTCAGTACCGGTGAGATTCATGATAAAACAAAGAATTTAATTCTTAATGTAAAACCTTTACCAGAATTTATACTGAAGATAGTAGAAAAAGGTGGATTAGTTGAATTTCTAAAAAGTGGTGGATATGACAACCTATAACATTGCTGTTATTCCAGGTCCTGGAATTGGTTCTGAAGTTGTTCCAGAAGCTATTAGAGTTTTAGAGAGTACAGAATTAACATTTGATTGTAGATATTTTGAGGTTGGTTTTGAAGTTTGGCAAAAGACAGGTTTTCCTGTACCTAATGATGTTTTAGAAGGTATTAAAAAAACTCAGGCTTGCTTGTTTGGTGCAACAACTACCCCTGTTGGTGTTCCTGGATATAAAAGTGCTATTATTACTTTACGGACAGCTTTGGGATTGTATGCTAATGTTAGGCCTGCAAAAAGTTATCCTAATCAAAAAGGTATGAAGAATGTTGATTTAATTATTGTAAGAGAGAACACCGAGGGTTTGTACAGTGGTATGGAATTTGAATTAGGTAATTCTGCATATTCAATTAGAAAAATCACTCGTAAAGCTACTGAACGAATTACAAAATTTGCATTTGAATTGGCAATGAAACGACAGAAGAAAGTTACTGTAGTTACTAAGGCGAATGTTTTACGTCTTTCAGATGGTTTATTTCTTGATGTTTCACGAAAGATTGCTAAAGATTATCCTGAAGTTGAAGTTGAGGAGGCTTTTGTTGATGTTACTGCAATGCGTCTTATTCTTAAACCAGAGATTTTTGATGTAATTGTAACTTCAAATTTGTTTGGTGATATACTTTCAGATGAGTCTGCAGGTTTGGTAGGAGGTTTAGGTTTAGCTCCTAGTGCTAATATCGGGGAAAATTACGCTTTATTTGAACCTGTTCATGGCTCGGCGCCTAGATTAGCAGGTAAGAATATTGCTAATCCGATAGCTGCTATTTTAGCCTCAAAGATGATGTTGGATTACTTGGGTGAAAAAAGTTGGGCAGAACGGATAGAAAACGCTGTGGTATCTTTACTTATAGGTGGAAAAGTTTTAACCCCTGATCTTGGAGGTTCTTCGTCAACTAGCCAAGTTACCGATGCAATTATTGAGGTTCTTTAACTAAATCTTTTTTTCTACTTAATTTTTTAGTATAATCGATATTCTTGATTTTAATGTACATTTAAGTTTACGTAAATTTTTTGTTTATTTGATTATCTAAGTATTTTTGGAATTTAGTGTCTCCCTTTGTGTCTCTGATTTCTTTGACTTCTGGTTTGTTTCTGTCTCCAATCCCTTTTTCTTTGAGTTTCTATGCGTTCCCTCGAGAATTCAAAATGTTTTGAACCATGTCTCCTATAATCATCTAGTTCTTTGTAAAATTCTGCGTAATCCAATTCATCCCTAGTTAAAGATTCTAGAATTTCGTTTAATTCAGCTCTTACATTTGATTCTGGTATTTTATCCCAAGTTTCTGAATAAGCAACATATGCTGCATGAAATTTAAAATCAGATGGCTTGTCAATTGACAGTTTGGTTACTTCTTTGTTTTGAGTTTCTTCAATTTGGGGGTTTTCGTTTTTAGTATTCGTTTCTTCAGTCATAACTTTCTATACCCTGAAACTAATGGCAATACTACACATATCAATGCTATAAATATTTATCTTACAATGATTTTTCTCAATTTTTTGATGCTAAATTGATATTATTTTTCTTTTATTCCATCACAGAAATTTAATATATATGAACAAGCGGTCTGTGTTGCATTTAATAATAGTTCATTAGATATTCCTGGGACTCCGCAAGCAATCAAAGTAACGTTTTTTGTTTTTTCAGTAACTTTTGTATTTTCTGCATCTCTATAAGGATAAATTGCAATCAATTTTTTATTATCAGAGATTACTATTTCTCCTCCTTTCAAAATATATGATTTCTTCATTCCAATACCATAAAATTGCTCTCCTTTTTCTGCAAACCTCATTAGAAGATCTCCATCCAATTCATTTGTGTCAAAAGCTGCAAATGCGATTCTAGTCTCGATAGAAGCTAAATTATAGGCATCCACAAGTGTGTTTATTTTTGGAATTGGTTTTCCTGCTACAATTCTTCTTATTAAGGCCTCTGCAGCTGGACGAATTTTGGTTGGATCAATTCCAATTTTCCAGAAAAAATCTCGATAAGTTTTAATCGTAGGTTGATCTTTCAACGAGTTTATTTCATATTTTCTTCTGACATTTTTTATTATTTTGCCTTTATTTTTTTCTAGTTGGTCATCTATGTTTTTGATTTTCACATCATTAATTTGGATTAGATTGACATTGATGTCTGGGAAATTATTTCTGAGTTGTTTCTCTATTTTCAGGGTCATCTTTTTTTCCTAGATTTCATAAAAATTATTCTATTATAGATATTTTTGAAGTATTTTTTCTTCGTGCTAATATAGCGATAATGGCTATGAATATTAATACGATAAAAAATATACTTCCACCTATTAACCATCCAAATGGGATGACAACAAGATTTGATG
>JARRMA010000116.1:7481-10631 GCA_037386505.1 Candidatus Bathyarchaeota archaeon | reverse complement strand
GCTAGTTAAAGATTTTGTTGATTTAACTGAAAAAAAGAAATTATAATCAACGCTGAATGTAAAACAAAAACTCCTGGTCTTTTCGCTTGCGGTGATGTTACAAGTATTAGAGACAAAAGAATAATAATTGCAGCTGGTGAAGGAGCAAAAGCTGCGTTAGCAACACAAAGATTTCTTAAAAAATCCTTCTAATTAAATATGTTTTTCAATAATTTACAAGGCAGATAGGATTTTTAATGTAATCTTGGTTTCTCAGCTTCTTTACTATTATTGATTTTTTGCAGTCCAATGGATCACTGCTTTGGGTTATGTTAATTTCTCCGTCAAACAGATCCAAGACAGCATATAGATCTTTAGAATCGTGCATTAATTGATTAATTACAGCTATCATAGTAAATCCTTTAGCTCCCAAATCTGTTATTAATTCTGAAATCCATTTTCGGGTAGCTTTAGTTCCATAATCCAATAGAATATCAGAAATTGTTTCAACACAAATACGTTTTTTCTTTGATTGATTTATGTTGCGATAAGCTTTAGCTAAGGATATACTCAGGTTTGTTAGGTCCGTTTTGCTTCTAAGTTTGTAGACGTTTGGAAGATCAGGAATCTTAGTTTTTGGTTTAGGATTACATAGGAAAAGAATAAAGTTTGGATGCTCTAGGAGATTGTCTAAACCATTGTTTTCCGTTGAAATATAGAATACTATTTCGTCTGATTTAATTCCCATCTCTAAGAAATTCTTAATAATAAATTCTCTTTCATCACTTGGAGAGCCAGTTAAAACAACTGCATATTCATTTGGAATGCCACCAAGTAGTAGAGCATCTAATTCTTTTGTACCCGTAGAAATTCGATCTGTTAAAAGAACTTCTTCAACTTCAATCTCTAATGTTTTAAGTTGTAATGATTTATTTTGCCCTTGGATTAAGCTGATAATTTCCTTTCTTAAAAGGTTGGAGAGTCAACTTAACTTCAACTAATTTTAAGGGGGCTATTTGTTTCCCTTTCATGTTTAATGCAGATTGTTCTATTCTGTAAATTTCAGGCTTTTTTACCACCACAAAATCAGAAGGAACAAAATCTTCAACTTTTAATAATAGAGCAGGTTCCTTGCCTGCATTTACAAACTCAACTGATAAACAAAATGATTCTCCAATCTTAACTTCTTTTAAACTTGTGACTAAATTAGCTTGGACATTTGCATGTTCAAAACTTTCTAGGCCCACTGATGATTCATTGGTTGAGGATGGAGCAGAGAAAGAAAGGGTGCTTGAAGCTATAGTTGGTGCTTGCATAACTTGACTCAAAGATGCAGCTAATGCCTTTTCTTCTCTTACACTATTCAAAATCTGTTGAACCTGAGTAGTCTTTTCAGGTTGTTTTGCTTTCATAAATGAACCCGCGGCTATTTGGAGCAGATTCTCCGCCATCTGATAATTTTTAGCTCTTTTTTGTTGGTCTAATTCATTTTCAGCTTGGTTCATGAAAGCGTAAGCGTCAAAAAGACGTTGAGTTGCCTTTGCATATTCTGATGCTTGTTTGAATCCTGCTTGTAGGTAACTGTTTGATGCACTTTTAAGTAGAATCTTAGCTTTTGCATGTTGTTTTAAATCTGCGCTACTTTGATATTCTATTCCAGCAGCTAAACCTCTACAAAAACTACTGTTACCTAAAGCCCACAAACTAGTTTTTTCTGTTTGACTTAGATTTTTTGCTTTCTCAAAGAGTTGGGCTGCTTTTAGGAAGTTTTCAGAAGATTTTTTTCCTTGGGCTATAGCCATTTTTTGCCAAGCTTGGCTTAGAACTTGAATTAATTTTATTTCTCTTTTATCTTGTTCTGAATTTAATTCAATAATAATTTTACACAGTTTTTCGACTACTTTTCCATAACTTTGGGAACTTTGTATGAATTTTCCTTTTCTATCTAGAAGTTTTGCTTCTTCTAAACTAATTCTTGCTTGACAATATCTTCGTCTAAGATCAGAAGCCTCAGATAATCTCTGAACCATTTCTTTTTCGTTAGAAGAGGTTATTTCTTCAAGTTTTTGCTTAATAGACTCTTCTGCTAAACTGAACTGCTTTAAAGCCTTCTGGAACGAATTCTTTGCCTCACTAGCATTCTCTTTTCGACTTAAACTCTCAGCCTCTTCTATATTAGCCCAAGCAGAATAATTGGGAGCTAAATAACTCCATGAGTTTGTCAAATCATGTAGTTCATACACTTTTTCATAGTTCTTCCAAGCTTCTTCATAGTCTTCAATAGAGTGAAAGTATCTTGCCTGTTCTATTTGGCTCCAAGCCTCCATATACAAAGAATATTCGGTGTAAAAATCCTTAAGTTGAGGTATCTTTTTTGCAGTTTCATTATAAGTTTCAGAAGCTGATTTATAATCTATTGCAGATTTAGTGAGTAATCCCAATTGATTATTAATTATTGCTCTTTGCCAAAAAGATTCTGCCACTAGAGTCTTTAGATCTATAATTTCAAATATTCTAATGGCATTTTTGTACATTTTTTCAGATTTAAGAAGAAGCGTTTTTTCATTTGTTAACTGGAATAAGTTAAAATATATTTTTCCAAATTTATAATATCCAAATCCGTAGTATCTTTTAACCCAATCTTGTATGGTTTTATCTATAGTTTTTTTAGCGAGGTTCAACCAAATTTCAATTAATGAAATAGCTTCTGTAAAAAGACTAATTTTTACGTTAATATCTGATGAATTATCTGCAAGATTGGCTTTAGCTAAAATCTGATAATATAAAGCATTAGCTTTGTTATGGTAACTATTTGGATATTCTTCTAATATTTTTATCAATCTTTCACTATTTTCTAAAACTTCTTTCAATAATTCTTGTTTCTTAATGGGATCTTTTTCAATAGTTGAAAGATCATAAAACTGAAGAATGCTAGCAGCACAAACTGCTGGTACACCTGAATGCTTCCAGCCTTCTGTTAATTTTATAGCTTTCCTTCCATATTTAACTGCATTCGATAATGTATTATATTTAGTTTTAAAATCTGTTTCAGTCTCAGATAATCCCCCAAAAGCAATCGTAGCATTATAGTAAGGATTCCAAGTTACGAGGTTAATAGTTTGAAAGTGATTAATGGTTTCAATTGCAGGTTTAATATTTCCTTGTATTAAT
>JARRMA010000116.1:0-7415 GCA_037386505.1 Candidatus Bathyarchaeota archaeon | reverse complement strand
CAGGATCTTCTTCAATTCTAGCTTTGGATTGACTGAACATTATAAAAAAAGTCTGTCCTAAACCTAAAAGATAATGATCTTTGGTAATTCTTCCTTCAATTAGTTGCCGTTTTGATAACTTAATAGCAGAAATTAAATCATTTTCTAGGTTTGCTGCAAAAGCAGCTGATTGATATGACCAGCTTAGTAGCCATTTATCCTCAATCTTTTTCGATATTTCAAGTGCTTTTTTTGAATATTTTAATCCTTTTTCGATCTCTTCTTTTTTAAATAATCCAATATTATATATTGAATTATTCAAAGTATAGTACCAGCTTGTCCAACAATAAGCCCGAGCTAATTCAAAATTGTTTTCAATTTCTTCAGTTAATATTTTGATTGCTTTTTCTCCAAAAGAAATTAACTCATCTCTAATCTTTTTTGCTTCTTCACCATTCATTCCAAACCAATATTTACAATTTGTAGAATTTTCAAGAATTTCATTATATGTTCTAGCAAGAGCAAGCTTATTCCCAGTTTTTTCATAAATTTTTAGAACATTTAATTTTAAGGTCCACCAATTATCTATCAATAATCTTTTCTTAATAACATCAATTTCAATCCAAAAACGATTATAAGCAATCTTTGCTTGCGCGTTAACATATTTCGCCTTTAGAGTTGCTGACTAAATTAGACGCTTTATTATAACATTTTGCAGCTTGGAGCCATTCATACTTTTTTTCGAATTCTATTGCCTTCTTTAGGATATCCTCCAAGCTACTAGACATGACTATTCACCTAAATGTAATATCATGATTATATTGAAATAATTTTTTACATCAGTTTCTTAGAAAATATTATATTATTTTCTAAACATTATTAGTTTAGATTGGGGGCTTTTCCATTTTAGATACTAACGCCTTAACAAAGATTCAATCATTAATTATTATTTTAGTACTAATTATCGCTGCTGCTGGAGTTATGTATTTTGAGTTAAGTAAAGATGTTCAATCTGAGGATATTATTAAGATAGGTTTTTGTGGGGATATAGATATGACTATGGGAAGTAGGGGATGGAAAGGGGCTCTTCTAGCTGTCGAACAGATTAATTCTGAAGGAGGTATACTGGGGAAAACAATTAAACTCATTGTTGAAGATAGCGATTACGAAATTTCTGGAGACATTGCTGTAGCTTCTCAAGCTTTTACACGGTTAATTACCCTCGACAAAGTTAATTTTATAATAAGTACCGATGGAGATAGAGCAATAGGAGCTTACCAAGAAATTAGTTCCCAAAATCAAGTAATTTATTTTACTTTGTCTGGGCTTTTAGAGACATGGACCCAACGTGTTTTGGATGAATATGATAAGTTCAAATACTTTTTTAGAGCTTTTCCTTCAAATTCTACTGCATACTTTATGAACATAGCAGATTCTCTTGATACATTAAGAGATTATTCAGGTTTCAACAAGGTTGGTTTATTAACTATAGATTTGCCTTCTCTGGAAGGATTAGCCAATACATTAGAATCTGTTCTTGAGCAAAACTATGGGTTTGAAGTTTCCTACATTGGGTTATACCCTATGGAGACAGTAGATTTTTCTAGTTACTATGCAAATGCTGAAGCTGCAGGAACTGAAATATTGGTTCCAATTACAATTTTTGATGACGGTATTCCTTTGGCAAAAGAATGGTATGATCGTCAATCTCCGATGGTTACTTGGGGATTAAACCCAATTGTTTCTGATTTCGATGGTTGGGAATCGGTGGAAGGAAAATGCGAGAAAATGTCTCTTAATGCACCAGCAGTTACAACTGGTTATCCTTTAACAACTCAGACTTTAACTTTTAGTAACTCCTTTTTTGATAGGTGGGGAGATGTTCCTGATGGAGTAGCAGCTGCTGCTTATGATTCAATCCGTTTTATTTTATATGATGCCATAAATCGTGTTGGAACCATAGAAACTGATTCGGTTATAGATTCATTAGAAGAAACTCATATAACAACTTCAATGGCAGGAAATTTTGTTTTCACTTCTTCACATGATGTAATGGTGGGTAAGAATCCAAATAATCCAAACGATAATTATCTTTTTCTTCTTTTTTTCCAGTGGCAAAATGGAAAACAAGTCCCAGTTTATCCCCAAAAAATTATGGAAGAAGCAGGAGCAACCTATCAATATCCCCCTTGGTCTGGACCATGGGATGCCATAGAATAAACTTTGGAATGGGTGTTCATTCCACGATAGACTTGAATCCATTATCCTTTAGGTAAAACTCACCATTTTTTAGATAATTTATCTAAAGCAGATTGGGTTTTTTATGTAATCTTGGTTTCTTAGTTTCTTTATTATTATTGATTTTTTGCAGTCTAATGGGTCACTGCTTTGGGTTATGTTGATTTCTCCATCAAACAAGTTGATTATTGCATTTGCTTGGTCAGCCGGATGAATAGTTGGATCTATTACACCTAAAATTGTAAATCCTTTGTCTCCTAAATCTGTAATTAATTCTGAAATCCATCTTCTTGTTGCTTCTACTTTGTGGGCAATTAAAACATCAGAGACCGTTTCTATGCAAATCCGTTTCCTCTTTGAAGGTTTAATATTTCTGTAAGCTTTAGTCAATGATATTGAAAGGTTAGTTAGATCAGTTTTACTTCTTAGTTTGTAGATGTTTGGATGATTTGGAATATTTGTTTTTGGCTTAGGATTACACAAAAACAAAACAAAATTTGGATTCCCAAATAGAGTATCTAAATTAGTAGTTTCTGAAGTGATATAATAAACTGACTCGTCTGATTTAATTCCTATTTCTAAGAAATTTTTAATTATTTTTTGTCTTTCGTCACTTGGAGAACCAGTTAAAACAACAGCATATTCCTTTGGGATGCCACCAAGTAATAGCGAATCAAGTTCTTGGGTTCCAGTTGTTACTCTATCCTCCATAATCACTTCTTCAATTTTGATTTCCAATGTTTTAAGCTGCAGATCCTTTGGCTGTCCCACCTCATCTAAATAATGAACCCTTGGCTTTAGTCGATAATCTCCTTTTTTGGAAGGTTGAACAGTCAACTTAACCTCAACCAATTTTAAAGGAGCTATTGGTTTTCCTTTCATATTCAGGATAGTTTCTTCTAGACGATAAATTTCAGGTTTCTTTACTACAATAAAATCTGAAGGAATAAAATCTTCAACCCTCATCAGCAAAGCAGGTTCTTTTCCAGCATTAACAAATTCTATAGATAAACAAAATGATTCACCTACCTTAGCTTCTTTAACAGTGGTAACCAAATTGGCTTGGACGTTGGCATGTTCAAACTTTTCTAGACCTACTGAAGATTCATTAGTTGGGGACGGAGCAGAGAAGGAAAGAGTGCTTGAAGCTATGGTTGGTGCTTGCATTACTTGATTTAATGAAACCGCTAATTCTTTTTCTTCTCTAACATTTGCCAAAATCTGTTGAACCTGAGCAGTCTTTTCGGGTTGTTTAGATTTCATAAATGAACCCGCTGCTATTTGAAGCAGATTTTCTGCCATCTGATAATTTTTTGCTCTTTTTTGTTGGTTTAATTCATTTTCAGCTTGATTCATAAAAGCATAAGCATCAAACAACCGTTGAGTAGCCTTAGCATATTCTGATGCTTGTTTGAATCCTGCTTGTAGGTAGCTGTTGGCTGCACTTTTCAATAGGCTCTTAGCTTTTGAATGCTGTTTTAAATCTGCGCTACTTTGATATTCTATTCCAGCAGCTAGACCTCTACAGAAACTGCTATTTCCTAAAGCCCAAAGACTCGCCTTTTTTGTGAAACAATAATCTTTTGCTTGTTCAAATAGTTCTGCAGCTTCTAAATATGAATCAGAAGAAGTTGCTTCTTCTGCAATAGTCATTTTTTCCCAAGCCCGACTCAAAACCTCAATATATTCTAATTCTTTTCTTTCAACTTCAGTATCCATTTTTTCAACTATTGTTGAAAGCTTTTGAGCTGCTTTTCCATAATTTTTGGAACTGTCAAGATTTTTTCCTTCTCTTTCCAGAAGCTTTGCTTCTTCCATTAGGATTCTGGCTTGGCAATATTCTTGTCTAATATTGGATTTTTTCAATATTTCTGTGATGAGATTTTTCTCTTCTATTCTTGGTTTTTCGTTTATTTTGGTTTTAATGTTATTTTCTGTTTTCTTGAAATATTCAACTGCTTGTTGAAAGTTTTCTATTGCTTTTTGTGGTTTTTCTGTTCGGCTTGATTCTTCAGCGTCTTCAATTCTGGCCCAAGCAAAATAATTGGAAGCTAAATATTTCCAATCATCTAAATTTTGTTGTAGTCCTGCAGCTTTTTCGTAATTTATCCTTGCTTGTTGATAATTCTCTCTCAAATGGAAATATTGAGCTAGTTCAATCTCACTCCAAGCTTGCATATATGAACAATGATCTGTATAAAACTGTTCAAGTTGAGGGATCTTTTTAGAAGCAATAAGATACGCTTTAGCAGCTTTTTCATAGTTTTGAGAGGCTTCCTGATTTTCACCTGTTTTGTCATAGAGTTGGGCAACGTGCCAATATGACTCAGCAACATGTGAAGGCATCTCTCCTTTTTCGTAATCTATTGATGCTTGTTTGTATGTTTCAATCGCTTCCCTAACAATATTATCCTCTTTGGTTAGGTAGTGAATTTGTTCTAACAATTCCCCGAGTTTGAAATGATATTTCCCAAAATAGAAGCCACTCACCCAATTCTTTGGCAAGTATTCTCTCTTTTTAGATATTGAATTGATACATTTTTTTATGGCAATAACTGAATCGTTTAATAATTGAAATATTTCTGATTTGTTTTTAGTAATTTTAGTGATTTCGTTATAAACCATAACCAGTTCATAGTATCCTTCACTAAGTTGTAAAAGTTGAAAAGGTACTAGTTCTTCAATGTATTCTATATATTTTTTACTTTGGTAAAGAGCTTGGTTAAGTAATTTTCTTTTCTCTTCAATTTCATTATAAGTTTTTGAAAGGCTTCTTAGACTGTTACTTAATCGAACAGAATAAAATCCGTATATTCTTTCATAGCCGTCTAAAATTTTTATTGCTTTCTGTATTTTTTGAACTGCGCACCATGAAATCTCGTTTTTTATGCTATATCAATTATTTTTTTATAAATTTCTTTTTGGCGATCAGGATCTTCTGTTGACCATGCAATACCACTCATTGCTGTCTCTTTTAGGAAATTTCCAAATCCATAAAAAAATTTGTCTTTTGAAATAATTGCATATTCAAGGATTTTTTTACTATGTTCAACTGCAAGTTTAGAATTCTTGTTACAGAATTGAGCCGCTGTCCAAGCTGCTATGTATGACAAAGCGATTAACCAAGCATTTTATGTCTTTTTGGCTAATTTCATTGCTTGTTTTGAGTAGATATTGCATTTTTTATTATAATGAACAATTTGGTCTGGAGATGTTGTTGCCCATTCTCCCCAACCAAAACCCCAAGAAGCTAAACAGTACGCTCTAGCTAATTCATAGTTGTCATCCAGTTTTGAAAGAATCTCAATTGCTTTTTCAGCCAGATTTCTTAATTCCTCAGCTTTTTTCTGCATTTCGGAATGATTTCTTATAAGCCATATATAGTCATATTGCCAAAACTCAATTAGGTCATTGTGTATTTTTGCGGCAGAATGAAAGTCGCCAGTTTTTTCGTAGTATTCTAATGCGTTATGTTCTAAAGTCCACCATTTGTCCAATAATTCCTTTTTCTTTGAAGGATTTGTTTCGTATCTAGATTGAATAAAAGCAATTAAACCTTGAATCTGAGTAATTCTTATTTGTTTATTTTCCTGTGTGCTATCTTTTAGCATTTGGAGCTCTTTTTTGTAAGCTTCATTAGAATATGTTAAATGTTTTTTAAATTCAATATTTGATTCTACTTGAAATGCAGCCCTGTAAAAGCAATAACCTAGTCTTTCTTGATATTTAGTTGCTCTCAATACATCTTTTTCATTTAGAACCAAATCTTTAGCTTTCTGGTAATATTCTGTAGCTTGGAGCCACTCATACTTTTTTTCATATTCTTTAGCTTTTTGTATTATAGACTCCACGTTATCATTCTGCAAAGATAATCAACAGATCCCTACAATTTATAGTATCAAATAATTTTTGACATAATCTTATCTTACAGTAAATATTAAAACTATTTTCAATATAATAATAATCTATTCAGAGGAGATAATGCTATGTTAAATTCCAAAGCTCTTACAAGAATTCAATCAATAATTCTGATTGCAATAATTATTATTGCTGGAGTAACCGGAGTAGCGTATGTTTGGTTGAGTGTAGACAATGAATCTTCGGATACTATAAAGATCGGTTTCTTAGATGATTTGGATGGTTTTTTGGGTAAAAAAGCTTTGCAAGGTGCAACTTTGGCTGTCGAGGAAATTAATGAGGCCGGAGGTATACTGGGAAGACAAGTTGAATTATTTAGTGAAGATGATGATGGTGGTATAGATAATGTTGTTTTCACTAATGCGTTAAACAAATTGATAACTCAGGATGAAGTAGATTTTATTGTTGGATCAGGTAGTGGTCAGCTAGGTTTCTTAATACAAGATATTATTGCTCAACACAAAATAATCTTCCTTGCAGGTGGATCAAGTCCTGAAGCAGTAACACAGAGAGTTTTGGATGATTATGAAACCTATAAATACTATTTTAGTGGCGCATGGAACAACACCTCTGTAAAACTTGGGGTTACAGATAGTATGCTCCACATCAGGGATATTACTGGGTTTAATAAGATTGGTTATTTAGCTGAAGATCTGGGTTGGAATAAAGACATAATGGATGAATTGGATACATTTTTGCCAGAAAATGGATTTGAGCTGGTATACAAAGGAAGATTTCCATTTGAAACAATAGATTTCTCTAGTTATTTTGCAGCTGCTGAATCAGCTGGAGTCGAAGTGTTGGTTCCGATGATTACCTCCGAAGTAGGAATACCTTTTACAAAAGAGTATTATGATCGTCAATCTCCAATGCTAATTTTTGGTGGACTTAATGTGTTTGTCTCAAATCCTAATGGCTGGAATTGGACAGAAGGAAAATGCAATAACATGGATTATTCTGAGATTCCAACAACTACTGGATATCCATTTACATCTAAAACGTTGCAGACTCGGGATGCATTTATGAATAGATGGGGTGAAGCCATTACTATGGGTGGAGCTTCGGCATATGATGGTATACGATTTATTTTAGTTGATGCTATTGAACGAGCTGGAACAATTGAAACCGATGCTGTTATCAAAGCACTAGAGACGACTAATGTAGAAACTTCTAATGCTAGACATTTTGCTTTTACTCCTTCTCATGCTTTGATGATGGGAACAGATGCAAACGATCCAAACGCTGATTATCCTATTGTTATTGGTTTCCAATGGCAAGAC
>JARRMA010000115.1:0-5987 GCA_037386505.1 Candidatus Bathyarchaeota archaeon | reverse complement strand
CGGTGGTATTCTCATAGGATGCGCTTATTTCGACATCAAAAACACTCCCATCTTTTCTCTTATGTTTGGTTTCGAAACGGTCAAATCCAGTCGGGAAAATTTTTCGAAGATGATTTGTCGTTTCCTCTGATTTTTCAAGCACATCTACGTCAGTAATAGAAAAATTTAAAAATTCTTCTCGAGTGTAGCCAGACATCTTTAAATAATTATCATTAACATCAAGAATTTTAGCCATTTTATCGACTACCCAATATCCATCTGGTACAGTTGAAAGCATTGTTTGGTATCTATCAGCCTGTATCCTAAAATTCCGCTGCGCTAGTTTAATTTCTGAGATATCATGCATTGCTATAAATACTCTCTGAACTTCACCTTCGCCATTTCTGATAACAGAAGCATTGTATAATACATCAGTCATTTTGCCAGAGACATGTTTTATAGTTAAAGAAGAATCTTTTATTGTTCCGTTTGAAAGTGTTTTGAGAAAAGCTTCTCTTGCTTTTTCAGGCTCAGTAAAGTAAACTGAAAAATTAGTATCGATTAATTTATTTCTTTTGAGACCGCTTATGATTTCTGTTGATTTATTTACGTCAGTAATTTTTCCATCTAAATCAATTATTATCAGTGAGTCAAGACTTACCTCAAACAGGTTTCTGTTATATTCACTTGCTTCTCTAATTTCTCGGGTTTGTTCGTCGAGTAGTCTCTCAAGAACTTCTTCCATACTTTTCTGTTCGTGGATATCAGTAGCTGTTCCAATCCAGCGGATAATATTACCTGAGGAATCAAGCACTGGTTTACTTATTGTTAGATGCCACCGGTATTCGCCATCTGCTCTTTTTAAACGTTGTTCTGTCCTGAATATTTTTCCTGTTTTTATTGCATCAATCCAGTTTGCTGTAGTTCTTTTATAGTCATCTGGGTGAATAATAGAGTTCCAATCAAGATTTTCTATACTACTCTTTATAAGACCTGTGAACTCATAAGCCTTTTCATTAAAGAAATCTACAGTGCCTTCTTTATCTGCGCTCCAAACTATATGAGGCATTGCCTGAGTAAGAGTGCGAAACAGTTCTTCAGATTCCTTAAGTTTATCTTGTGCAAGCTTGCGTTCGGTGATATTCTCCACAACAACAAGGATCCGGTTAATTGAGCCGTCGTCTGAAACCAAAGGAACTGTTCGGTATAGTTGATGCTGACTGTTAGTAAGGAGTTCGAAAGAGCGCTCTTCTCCATCGAAAGTTTTCCGGTATTCTTCTAAAATTAATGTGTTATTATCAAGAAAAATTTTCTCTACGGATAATCCATAAAATAATTCAGGATCAAGATTTTCTTTTTTAAATTCCTGACCAGCTGAGAAACTAACTGTCATATCTTTTTCGATTATAGACAAGTAGGAATTTGGGATGTTTTCAGCTATCATTCTTAACAGTGTTTCACTATTACGAAGTGCTTCCTGAATCTCTTTTCTTGTTGTAATATCTCTTGCAATGTGTACTGAACCAAGCAATTCTCCATTTTCATCTAATAGTGGTGATGTTGTAATATCGAAGTAAACACCTAATCTCGGTTCATAAATTTCTTCCCTTACAACCTGTTTGGTTTCCATTGTTTTTCTATGAGGACAATTTCCTTCAGGACAATTTGAGTGATGAACTATTTCAAAACATTTTTTCCCTTTTATTTCATCCATTGACACATTAAATGTTTTTTCATAAGCCTTATTGATATTGACCAACCTGAAATATTTATCCTGTATTGAGACTAGGTCCGGGATAGAATCGAAAGCGAATTGCAGGAACTTGGAATTTTTTAGTATTTTTTCTTCTTTACGCCGATACGTTTTCAATTGTGTTTCACCCTCCTCGCGTAAATTTTTGTTTTTTTCATTTCTCCCCATCCTTCATGTTATTTGCTGATTTTGTATCAATTTTAATATCTAAAGGCTATTTTTTAGTATGCACTTGGGTTTTAGTTCTAGTAATAAAATTTCTATCAAGCGATTATTAAAAATAATATTATGTTCTATTATTATGTATAACTCGGGTATAGATAAAAGTAGGAAATCTTCTACAGATGTATTTTCCTTAACCAAGGAAACAAATCTTTCAATTCGCAAATTAGTATGGATTAATTTATGACCAAGCTTCATAAAGATAGCAGAATTAGAAGGGTGTTTTAAGAAACTACTTTTCGTGTTAATTATATGTGTATAAAAAATATCAAATAAAAAAACGAGGAAATTCCTCGTCATATGTTTAATTTCTCCTTTTTTACGACAACAAAACTTAACATACAACAAAACCCCATATTTGTCAACAACTAATGCTTGACAAATATTGGTGCTGTTATCAAATAAGACTAGATTGCTCTGATTTGAATTGGATAATTGTTAAAAATAAAAAGATTGGTTGTAGATTTTAAAATTGTTAAAAAAGGATTTTTATTACTTTGGAGTAAAGAAATTTCTTAAATCTTCCGATTTAAATTGAAAATTTTGAGTTTCTTGTTTAAAATCCTTTCGGATGTTTTTTATGAAAATCAGTTGCATCCTGATATTTTTTAGCGAAGGTGATAAGTCTTCCTTCATCGAATGATCTTTTGTTAGTTTAATTGCCAGGGTCGGTTAAATAGCCGACCCTATGCTTTTTAATTTTTACTTCATCAACATTAATTTTAAGGTCTTTACTTCTTTGCCTGTATAAAGGCTTACAAGGTATATTCCTGTTGCAAGATCTTTACCATTAAATTCAACTTGATGTTCACCTGCAGACATAAATCCCTTCTGCAGCGTTGCAACTTTTTCTCCGGTAATACTAAACACTTCTAATTGAATATTAGCATCTTCAGGAATATAGTAACCTAATCTTGTTGAGGGATTAAATGGATTTGGACCTTCAATTCTTAAATTAGTCATCTTCTCACTAACCTGAAATTCGTTCCCATCTTTTTTCATCTTATCTATTCTGTATCCGTCTGAAAGTGTATTCATAAATGCTACGATTGCGTCCTCTTCATTATCTGTCAAACCAAGATCACCTAATTCATCTGTATTTACATTAGCAGCAACTTCTGGGAGTGGCCACATCTCAACATCTCGTGTATTGTAGAAATGAACGACTTCTTTTAATGACTTAAACACTCCATTGTGCATATAAGCTTTTGGAAAATTGTTGCCTGGTCGTTTGTCAACATTCCTTAATGTTGGCACTTTATGTTTACCCATATTTTCTGATGCAAGCGCTTGCCAATCAGGATTAGGATGGTTTTCCAGAAATCCTCCAAGGCCTGTATCAATCCACATATCACCCATAGGATTTATTGGTGAGCCATCATCTAAATAGACTTCATCCATATTATAAAATGGATTATCAGGATTCTTAGGTGTTCCAAGATTATCAAATGTGAAATCAGTAAATAAGGGTAACTCTCCGTTTGGACCAAGAGCACTTATATGACAAAAAGAACATTTCCCTCCTCCTTCCTCTTCATCGTTAAAAATATTCATTCCCATTGTCTCTTGAGGAGTTAAATCTAACATTCCTCTTAAATAATAATCAAATTTTGAAGTAAAAGGATTTACTTCTTCAGATGCTTCATATTCTGCAATTGAAAGTCCGATTCGATCATAATTCATATCAATATCTTCTGGTGTACCCCAGCTTATTGGTTCTCCCCAAACATCTTGCCATAATTCAGCATATTTTGAATTCGCAATTTGCATTAATACATCTTGCTTGCTTGCATTGTTCTGCTCCACTGGGTTTAAGAATGGGCCCAATGCCTGGTCTGCAGCTGGATTACCTAATTTTTCCCCAGTTGCTCTGCCGTTCCAAAAATTGCCACCTACAAATAGTTCCTCTGTATCATCGTAATGAAAAATTGGACTAAATGTTGCATAAGCAGCACTCGGCGGTTTTCTATTACCAGCTCTTTGAGGAACTGCACCAAAATAAACAGCGCCTGATTGATTTATACCTGGAATGGGTCCGGTAAATCCAACATTGGGTGCGTGACAATTTGCACATGCCATCCAATCTGGACTTGATATTTTATCGAAAAATATTTTTTTACCCAGCTCTTCCATAGGGGAAAGACTTACCTGAGCAAACATAAGAGAAGAGAATACTATGAGTATTCCCGAAATAAAAATTGTAATTCTTTTGTTCATTGTGCATCCTCCTGAATTTTGTTTATATGTTTAGGCTTTATACTAAAATGTCTGTTGAAATAATTATAATCGGGCCCTCTTGTGCTTGGGTTAGATAAAATTTTGGATAGAAAAGAAAGGAAAGAGATCTCAAACATTTGCCCTCAGTCTCCTAGTTAAAGAGAATGTTATAATTTTAGACTTAGATTATCTCAATAGTAATAAACAAATTATATTATTTGAATGCAAGCATCAGTTTGCATTTGTAAACAAATAAACAGATACTCTTTGTTCCCGACAGAATTGTTTATCGTTTCTTAAGAAACCCTAGCAATAGAAACAATTATTATTCAAAAAAGATAGGAGTGATTTATGCTAAAACTAAAACTTGTTCTTATAGCTACTGTTCTGGCTTCGTTGGTTCTATTCCAGAGCTGTCAAAACGAACCAACGCCCCTTGAACCGTTACCATATAACAATTTCAATCAGTCTTCAATTTCCAAATTGCATATACCTGCCGGATCCACAATCGATTCTGCAAAGGTTTTCTTCTATGTTACATCTGCATTTGATAAAGAAGTTACTCTTCACAGAATTACAAATTCGTGGGACGAAATGATGGTTACGTGGAATAATTTTGGAGGAAGTTTTAATGCTACAAGCGAAGGTTCTTTTATGCCTTTAACAATGGATTGGTATTCAGTTGAAGTTACAGGATTGGTGAACGATTGGATTAATGGCACTTACTCAAATTATGGTCTGCTTCTTAAAGAAACTTCACCTGATACATTCCAAACATATTCAAGCAAGGAAGGAAGCGATGGCCCATTTCTTAAAGTATGGTGGACATTAAATGGGTCAGCAGGATACGATTCTACAGGTGCATTTGCTGATTCGTATATTCAATCAGATTCGGCCGATGTAAATTTTGGCGATGAGATGGAATTAAAAACCGGTTGGATGGATAATGTTGAAGCTCAGTCTCTGGTTAATTTTGAAATAGAGATTTACTACTCTGGATGCACTCGTTCACAAGGATACTGGAAAACACATTCAGCATACGGACCAGCACCTTATGATTCAACCTGGGCACAGCTTGGCGAAGATTCAACATTTTTCTTGAGTAATCAAACTAATTACGAAGTAATGTGGACTGCACCCAGCGGTGGAAATGCTTACTATATGCTTGCTCACCAATACATTGCAACCAGACTTAATATTTTAGCTGGCGCAGACCCAAGTGAAATTCAAGAAGCATTTGACGATGCAACTGATATGTTTGAAACTAATACGCCTGAATATATTGGTGGTTTGAAAGGAAATAATCAAATTCGTCAAGAGTTTATATCTTTGAAAAATATGCTAGCAAGATATAATGAGGGCGAAATAGGGCCAGGCAGTTGCAGTGGGTCATATACTGATAGTGCCTCCAAGTATAAATAATTATTAGAGAATTATCTTAACAATATAAGAGAAAATATCCACTCTTCTGAAAAGGGTCGGTTTAATAGCCGACCCTTTTTATGTAATTGCGGTCTTAGAAAAATTGATTATTCCTTATCGCAGCCATTGCTGCTATCTCTTACAAAGCTCTAATATAGGATAAAGATAGTTTTAGTTGATTTCTTAAAAAACATTTCCAAATGTTTTTGTAGTTTGCTCAAAAACCTTTAGGATGTTTTTTATTAAAATCAGTTGCATCCTGATATTTTTTTGCGAAAGAAATTAGTCTTCCTTCATCAAATAATCTTCCGATAAAAGTAATGCTGGTAGGGGTTCCATCTTTTGAAAAACCATTCGGAAGAACAACACAGGGATGCCCGCTAAGATTTGTAAG
>JARRMA010000114.1:0-6083 GCA_037386505.1 Candidatus Bathyarchaeota archaeon | reverse complement strand
TATGCTTCATTGACCAAAGATTACTACGACCACGATTTCCATAGAAGAGGATTAAGAATTATCTAGGCTCTAATGGTCAGTAATTAGAAAAAAGAAATTATTGGCTATTTTGAAGTAATTTTTCACCAATTATCTGAATAGCTTTTACGCTTTCTGAAGTGTCTCCATATTTGAGCGGAGGTTCTCCAACTCTATCGGCTTTAACAACAATATCATCGTATGGAATTAATGCGAGTAATGGTAACCCATTTTTTTCAGTGAAATTTGTAATTAATTCTTTCTCTTCTGGATCTCTTACTCGATTTCCTACTATTAGTACATTTTCAATTCCAGCTTGGTGGGCAAACCCAGAAAGTTTCTTTGCAATTTCTAATGATTTTCGGCTTGAATCAGCGACGATGAGCATAACGTCAACTTGACTAGCTGTACCTCTTCCCATATGTTCTACACCAGCTTCCATATCAACAACGACAATTTCATCCCTGTCAACAATCATGTGACGAAGAAGCTCCCTAACTACAGCGTTTGCTCCACAAGCACAACCAGATCCTGCTGATTTGACAGTTCCCATAACAAGCAAATTTACTCCATAAGGTGATTTCATTCCGTTGTCTTCAATTATGTCGTCAACCGTAAAATGAAGCTTGAATACTCCAGGGTAATCTGTTTTTTCCTCCTTTTCCTGATACTGCAATTTTCATGGCTTAATCACTAATTTTATTTTGTACTAACTTGCATTTTCCGAAGTATAAAAGTCCACCTTTTTAATATTAAAGGAGTTTAAACAGAGGCAACTGTTCTTAATTCTAAATAAAATATTACATACTGTGTATAGAATAAAAAAACACTAATAGCTCTAAAGAATATGAGATGATAAAATCACTTTAGGGAACAAGGCTTATGAAAGATGAGATTTTAGTAAAGGCAGAAAATTTAACTAAAAAATTTGGAGATCTCATCGCTGTAAATAAAATTAGTTTTGAAATCTTCAAAGGTGAAAGTTATGGATTTCTTGGTCCAAATGGAGCTGGAAAAACAACGACCATGAGAATGATTCAAACTGTTTCCCCTTTGACTGATGGAAGATTAACATTAGCGGGAATGGACGTTGTCAATCATAGCAGAGAAATAAAAAGTATGATCGGGGTTGCTCCTCAAGAAGATAATCTTGATCCAGATTTCACTGTTTTTCAGAATCTCATGGTCTATTCTCGTTATTTTGATGTCCCGAAAGAAAAAGCAAAAAACAAAGCCAATGAACTTCTAAAGTTTCTACAATTAGAAGAAAAACGAAACGTGATTATTACAGCTTTATCGGGTGGTATGAGACGCAGATTAATTCTTGCTAGAGCTTTGATGAATGAACCTAAAGTATTAATTTTAGACGAACCTACCACAGGTTTGGACCCCCAAGCACGTCATTTAATATGGACAAAAATCCGAAATCTGAAAAATCAAGGTGTAACTGTGATTTTAACAACACATTATATGGATGAAGCAGCTCAACTTTGTGATAGAATAACAATAATGGATAATGGAAAAATAATAGAAAAAGGGAAACCTTCTGAATTAATTAAAAAACATGTAGGTGAGGAAGTTCTCGAAGTTATTTTCAGTGAAGAAGCTATGCAATGCTTGAAAAAGACATTTCCTGAGGCAAGAATTGAAGTTTTTGATGAAAAAATAATTGTTTTCACCCAAAAACCAAGAGGAGTCTTAGCAAAAGTACTTGAAGAAACTTCGTTCAAAGGTGCTGCAATAAGGGATAGTAATCTTGAAGATGTTTTCTTGAAATTGGCAGGAAGGAGTTTGAAAGATTAAATGGTTAACATAATTTCACTTTTTCGAATTCCTAAACTTAGCTATCGAGTTTGGAAAACATGGATGCGTAATAAGGATGTTTTTATGCAAACTTACAAAACTAATTTTCTTCCTTCACTTTTAGAACCGATACTTTATCTTCTAGCTTTAGGTTTCGGATTAGGTGGTTTTGTTCAACCAATAGATGGTCAACCGTATGTCCAATTTATTGCTCCAGCCCTAGTTGCGGTTTCAATGATGTTTTCTTCTTTTTATGAATGTACTTTTGCTTCTTTTGTCCGGATGTACTTTCAGAAAACTTTTGACGCTATAATAGCTACTCCTGTAAGTATAGAAGAGGTAATAACAGGTGAAATATTGTGGGGTGCAACTAAGAGTTTAATCAACTCTACTATAGTTCTAGTTGTTATTGCTTTATTTGGAGTTCCATTTACAATTTATTTTCTTTTAATTCCTCCACTAGCATTTCTAGTTGGATTACTTTTTTCATCATTGGCAATGTGTTTCACTGCAATAGTTCCTAACATTGATTCATTTAACTATCCAAACTTTCTCTTGATAACACCAATGTTTCTTCTAAGCGGGACCTTCTTTCCGTTAACGTCGATGCCTGAATTTATTCAAATAGTTGCACAAACTTTTCTCCCGCTTACAAATGCGGTAATTATAACTAGATCTTTGGCTCTTGCTAACATTCAACCTTTAATTTTGCTAAATCTCTTGTGGATAATAATTGTAACTCCTTTGTTTTTTGTTATTTCCATAAATTTAATGAAGAAACGTCTAATCAAATAGAGACATAAAATAGGTATTTGATTTTCCTAATATTATAAATAAAAAATTTTATGATATCTTTGGTAAGGTTAATAGGTTCTAATTAATGAAATTCTTTTAGGTGTAATTGAAATGACCAAAGTAGAAGTTTTAAAAGATATTTTTTGGGTCGGAATAATAGACTGGAATATCCGACACTTTCACGGTTTCTCTTATTCAACTCAAAGAGGAACTACATATAATGCCTATTTGATTGTTGACAAAAAAATAGCTTTGGTTGACACAGTACAGCATCCCTTCTCATCTGAGATGATCGAAAAAATCAAAGAAATTATTGATCCATCAAAAATTGATTATATAATAGCAAACCATGTTGAATCAGATCATTCTGGATCAATAAAAGAAATACTAAAACTTGCACCTAATGCAACATTAGTTGGTACCGAAAAATGCAAAGCAGGACTAGAGAAGCACTATTTCGGAAATTGGAAATTCCAAACCGTCAAAACTGGTGACACACTTAATTTAGGAGAGAGAATTTTGACTTTTCTTGAAGCATCAATGCTTCATTGGCCAGACACTATGTTTACATATATAGAAAAAGATGCTCTACTTTTATCAAATGACGGCTTTGGCCAACATTTGGCTTCATCAAAACGTTTCGACGATGAGGTTGACCAGAATGTGCTAATGTGGGAAGCTGCGAAATATTATGCAAATATTTTATGGCTATACAGTTCAGTGGTTATTAGAAAAATTGAAGAAGTCCAGAAATTAGGATTGAAAATAAGAATGATTGCGCCTAGCCATGGAGTTATTTGGCGAAAAGATCCAATGAAGATAATCACTTCATACTTAAAATGGGCAAAAGGAGAAGCAGAAAAGAAAGTAATTATTGTTTATGATACAATGTGGGAAAGCACAGAAAAAATGGCAAAGGAAATGCTTGAAGGCATAAATGATGAAGGCCTAGAAGTTAAATTATATAGGCTTCCCGTAAGTGATGAAGGCAACATCATTGGAGAAATGCTTGAAACAAAAGGAATTCTTGTTGGTTCCGCAACAATAAACAATGGAATCTTATCAACAGTAGCTCCATTTCTTAGAGAGATTGAAGGATTGAGACCACGAAACAAGATTGCTGCTGCATTTGGGTCCTACGGATGGGGAGGAGGAGCAACAGCAAATATTGAAAAAACGTTAAAGAATGCAGGAATAGAAATAATTGCACCAGCTATAACTGTAAATTGGGTCCCCAATAAGGATGAACTAAAGAAATGTTATGAATATGGAAGAGAGTTTGCCAAAAGAGTGAAGTCTTCAGAGTAAGACTTCACTCTTTTTTGTTTTCTTTTTCTTTTTCAAGTTTTCTCCACCAGTCAGGGATTTTGAAATCTTCAGTTGTGTCCCAACTATCGAAAGGTTTTATATCCAAAATAGGTGTTCCATTGAAAGCATCCAGTCCTTGAACAGTAAGTATATTATCTTTTATTTGCAGGAGTTTAACTCGAGTCAATCCAATTGGATTAAAACGGTGTGGTGTTCTAGTTGCAAATATTCCCAACAATGGCATATCAGCTCTACCACGGGGATGAACCTTCAAAGTTTTTCGATCTTGATTAGATATTTCATTTAACCAAAAAATGACAAAAAGATGTGAAAAATGCTCTAAACCTTCCAAAGCTTCTTTTAAATTCTTATTTAAGATTAATTGGGAAATAACTTCCCTATTTCTAACCTCTTTGCCAACAGCTTTTGTTTTTACGAAACCAATTGGATCTAAACAAATCTTATATAGAGAAGACACCAAATTTTCACATCCATTTTATATTATTGTTAACCGGTCTAAAAGTCATTTTCATTAATTTTCTCTAAAATTTATATTCACAAAATAATCATAAAACTAAATCTGCAAAAAGAAAATAATTAAATTTAATCATTCATTAAATGAAAAAAGTTTAGTTTAAAACGGTTATCATTCCCACTTCAAATATCGCAGCAATAATAAATACGAAGAATATAAAAAGAAGACTTCTGAGAGACATTTTTCTGTTCAGAGTTTTTTTGATTGTAAAGTAAACTCCGTATCCTTCAATTATTCCGATTGGAGCATTTAAAAAAAGAATTATTGGCAGAAGTTCAATAGTTATTTTTCCAAAAAAATGGTTGACTCCTCTTAAAATACCCAAAAAAAGGACAATAAATGAAAAAATAACAGAAAAAATCTGAGGATGATCTATTATGACAGTTGAATTTTTATCTTTTTTAAAGAAACCCAAAGTGACTAACTTTACATAAAAGGTCATTCCCAGGATAATTAATGAGATAACAATTATATTATTCATGAATATCATCGAAAAAATCAAAATTTGATTTTGATATAACAGATTTAATGTGTTCAGGAAGAGTGTATTAGCAAACGAAGATATCAATAAAAGTCAAAAAATTACATTCAAAAGCATATTTATTAATCCAAAATAAATAGAAAAATAAAAGAACAGCATTTTTAAAATATTAAGTATCACATTTCATCCATTTTTTCTTTTTCAACAGTCATTCTAGTTAATCTTTCTTTGGCAAGGAGCATCGCTGCATCTCTAAGTTCAATACCTTTTGCCAAAGATGTTTCGATAACTTTAACTGTATTTTGCCTAATTTTTCTTTGAACTAACTCAAGCATCCGTTTTGGATTATAGCCTTTATACTCAGCATACGATGAAATAACTCCACCAGCATTGGCTAAAATATCTGGAATAACCATTATCCCTTTCTCAGATAGAATATTCTCTATCTCTGGGCGTATAGGAAGATTGGCTGCCTCAACGACCATTTTCGATTTAACACGCTCAACATTTTCTTTAGTTATAACATCTGGAATTGCAGCAGGTACAAGAAAATCTACATTCAACTCAAAAAGGGATTTATTCTCAAGAACTTTACCTGGACGATAATTAATTACTGACCCAGTTTCCGATTTTATATTCTGCAACTTCTCAAAATCTAAGCCTTCAGAATTATAAATACAACCTTTAGAGTCGGAAACAGCAACGATCTTTATATCAATTTGACTAAAATAATCAACAGTAAACGAACCAACATTACCAAATCCCTCTATCGCAGCAGTTGCATTATCAACATCCAATTCATCTAAATAATTTGCTGCAGTAAATGCAGCTTGAACTACACCCAAGGCTGTGGACCCATATTCATGGGGAATGCCACATTGTATTCCAGGTTTAACACATAAACGAACAGGTTTTCCTGTAGCAGATTTCATAGAACCATTTTCTAAAGCAAAAGCAGCCATTTCATTCTCACCAGTATTAATATCAGGTGCAGCTACATACAAACTAGGACAAACTCGCCGTAAAGCTCTAGAAAAAGCTCTTATAAGATCCAATTTCTTTTTTTCAGAAATCTGCTTTGGGTCAGAAATAATTCCAGACTTTGCACCACCAAATGGAATCTTTGCAAGGGCACATTTCCAA
>JARRMA010000113.1:0-6692 GCA_037386505.1 Candidatus Bathyarchaeota archaeon | reverse complement strand
TCTGGTTTTTCGAGTGATTCTGCAATTTCAGATAGAGACATTGATTGTTCTGAAAGCAACTTGAGTATATCTTTGTGAATTTTGGCCATATATAGTCCAGCCTTTAAGTTCTAACATGTATTGTATATTGATATATAAAAAAATCTTTTGCTAAAAATACAAATAGCAAACCGGCTTTTCAAGATAATTTTTTCATTTTATATTCTTCTGATTTCTCTCCTCGCAGACCATCCCTGAACATCTATATTTGCTTTCTATCTCTATTGTAGAGTGCTCAATATGATGTTTAAGGAGAATTTCTTTAATTGTTTGCTTGATTTCTTCAGGTTGAGTTTTAAGTTCTTCATCATCTAATACGACATGTGCAGTAAGAATATCAGTTTCCCCTTCCAAAGACCAAACATGAATATCATGAATATCAAGAACACCTTTTATTGAAGTTAAGTCTTTTTTTACTCCTTCCAAATTAATATGCTTGGGTACTCCTTGTAAAAGAATGTTAATTGCTTCTTTCAGGTTGATAATTACATTGTAAAGAATAAAAATACTTAAACCAACAGTCATCAAGGGATCGATAATATAGATATTCCAGACATAAATTACTAAGCTGCCAATAAGAATAGTTCCCCATCCCAACAAATCTTCGAGCAGGTGCCAGGAAAGAACTTTTTCGTTCAGACTTTCACCTTTTTTCAATAAAAAGAAGCCTAATCCATTAAATAATATGCCTATTATTGCGATACCTAGCATTCCAAAGGCATTAACTAGTTCAGGGTGTAATAATCTAGGTATTGCTTGAAGGATAATGAAAATCGATCCTGCAATTAATATAGAAGATGAGAATAATGCTGAAAATAACGATAACCTTTGATACCCAAATGTTCTACTAGTATCAGGAGACTTTCGTGCCCCTCTTTCAAAAAACCAGGAACTAAGTAATGCAATACTATCGCCAAAATCGTGCAATGCATCAGAAAGTACCGCTAAACTATTTGTCCATAAACCACCGGCAAGTTCTAAAATAGTAAAGGCAATATTCAAAAATGCTGCAAAACGTACTCGCTTCTCACGATTAGGCATATCCAAAGATATTTCTTGATTTGATAAAAATCTATCCAAATAAACATAAAATTATACTTGAAACTAATCAATTCAAAGAATCATTACCAAAATAATAAATCATCTAAAGAATATCTTCTAAAGAATTCAACAAAAAATTGAGTTTTATCAAAAAATGTTGAAGCTAATAAAACACAATATTAAGAACAAAAGAGACTAGGTATATGATAATAAATATTGAACCTTAAAAAAAGGTTGCGAGGCATATTTAATGTTAGATATTAAACTTATTCGGGATCATCCAGAAATTGTAAGAAAAAATCTGCAAAAAAGAGGAGAACTAGATAAAATTGAGATGCTCGATTGTCTTATCAAATATGATATTGAATGGAGAAAAATGTTAGCAGAAGCAAAAAAGATCTGGAAATTCAAGTTGCAGAATTCAGAGAAAAAGCCGATATATTACTAATGAAGCTACCGAACATATTACATGAATCAGTTCCATTTGGCAAAGATGAACATGATAATGTTGTCGAAAAAATTGTAGGTAAACCTCCTAAGTTTAATTTTGAACCGAAAAGTCATATAGAAATCGCATCAAAACTGGGATTAATAGATTTTGAACATGCAGCTAACGTTTCTGGGCACGGTTTTTATTATTTAAAGGGTGATCTCGCTAGGCTTGATTTTGCATTAATGACATATACAATAGATTTTCTCAGAAAACGTGGCTATATTCTTATTGAACCTCCTTTAATGATGCATAGGAAGCCGTATCTTGGAGTAACTGATCTGGAATTTTTTGGAGACCAATTATACAAGATCGAAGATGATGATCTTTACTTAATCGCAACTAGCGAACATCCAATGGCAGCATCTCAAATGAACGAAGTTATTCTCCAACAAGATTTGCCTATAAAATATGTAGGAGTTAGCCCCTGCTTTAGAAAAGAAGTAGGAGCTCATGGAAAATATACAAAAGGTTTGTTTAGAGTTCATCAATTCAATAAAATTGAACAGTTTATATTCTGCTTACCCGATGATTCATGGAAATTTCATGAAGAGCTTCAAAAGAACTCTGAAGATCTATACACTAGTCTTGGACTTCATTATCGAATTGTAAACGTCTGCACAGGGGATATAGGAATAATAGCAGCGAAAAAATATGATATAGAAATTTGGATGGCAGATGGAACATACAGAGAAGCAGGTTCCAATTCTAATTGTACAGATTACCAAGCAAGAAGACTAAATATAAAGTATAGAGAAAAAGAGGGACAATCTCCAGCGGGTTTTGTTCACACTTTAAACAACACTGCAATCGCTACTAGTAGAACATTAATTGCAATACTTGAACAAAACCAACAGAAAAATGGAACAGTATTAATTCCCAAAGCATTAAGACCACTAATGGCAAATATCGAAAGATTAGAATAGAAAAAAAGCCGAAGATTTTAATACTTCCTCGCTAAATCTTTCAATCCACAATAAGAGGGACTCTAGTGTCAAAAAGAAGAGGACGCACCAAAGACAAATGGCGCGATAAAAAATGGTACAATGTAGTTTCACCGCCATACTTCGGTGGGGTAGATCTAGGAGCAATTCCATCAGATGATCCATCAAAACTTATAGGAAGGATTGTTGACGGAACTTTATATGATATAACCAATGATTTCGCTCATCAATATCTCAAATTGTATTTTAGGATCGAAAACGTAGAAGGTAAAGTAGCCCAAACTATCTTTAAGGGACATGAATATTCCAGAGATTATTTAAGAAGCTTAGTTAGAAGAAGAACTACACGAGTAGATGGAATCTTCAATATTTTAACAAAAGATAATTATGGATTATCACTTGCTGCTTCTGTCTTCACGCTGTCAAGAATAAAGACATCCCAAGAGCATGAGATACGTGCAATTATGAGTAAAATAATTAAAGAAAAATCATCTAATCTAACATTTGACCAATTCGTTCAAGAGCTTGTTCTCGGTAAAATCGCTTCTGATATTTATAACGAGTCAAAAAAGATTTCACCTCTACGTCATGTGGGCGTTCGAAAATCTAAACTCACAATCCAACCAGCAGCGTAGAATTCAATTTAATTCTTTGAAAAATGGTTTTCCAATAAAAGGCCAATTATAGTAGAAATCTTAAAAAATAAAAACATTAATCTGAATTACTCGTAAGTTTTTTATAAACATTTTTTGAGATTTATGTTAATGTAAGTTTTCTTGGTTTGAATTAATAATTAGTATGTAATTAACAATATAATGATACAGTTTTTTGATGCATTATGTTTATTTATCCATACCTCATTAGGGTATAATTGCCCAAGGAGAAAACGAGATGGAGAGAAAACCAAGCAACAACGACGCTTTGGAAGCAGTAGATTTTATAATAAATGTTCTGAAAGAACATGAAAAAGATTTAGATGGCCTCATAGGTCAGCTAGGAGTCATAACAGAAAGCTTGGGTGAAACTGGCGAAATCACAAATAAAATTGAAAAAATAGAAAACCGTATAACAAACCTTCAAGACGAAATAATTAATCTAATAAAAAATCTTAATGCCCCCCGAGATTTTTCATCCTACAATATCCATGGAACTTCTGTTACAGTCAAATGTAGACAATGGGAAGACTTCAAAAATCTTGCCAGAGGCGCAGAAAATGTCTCTTACCTCCTTAAAGAAACGGAGAAAACATTTCAGGCTGATGCAGTAGTTAATGGTAAAGTAATATCATACACTGGAGAAATTCCCAATAACAATCAACTTTTAAAACTTTGGATATCAAAAGAACTTGAAACAGACGAAAAAGACGTTTTTGAGGGTATTTTAAGTATCCGTTAGAATTAATTTAATTAACTTTCTTGGTTTTTTTAAAAAAATTATTCCATATTCTGATTTAAGAATAGAAAATTAAGTGAGCTAATCGCTCTTAAAAAATAATAAAAAATTATTGAAAAAAGAAGATTCTCAAGTCTTATTCTTTTTTTCTTCTCCTCACTAGTAAACCGTATAAAAGAGTCAAAGTTAAAATTGTTATACCTAAACCAACTAGCGAAATAAGAGCCAAATTTAGAATAGAACCTTCAGTTACGATTATTTCAGAAATTACGAATGAAAGGACTCCATCGTCATCCTCTATCGTCAAAGTTATAACATAAGAACCAACATGACTGTAAATATGATTAACTGTAATTCCAGTGGTTGAATTTTGATCACCAAAATCCCACAAATAACTAACAATCACCCCATCCGGATCATAACTACCCGAAGCATCAAAAGAAACAACCTCACCAACATTTACAGTAGAAGACGATACAGTTAAAATTGCAACTGGAGGCTGATCAGCAATTACCTTGGTCACAAAAACTCTATCCGTACCTCCATCATCATCAATAACTGTAAGAGCAGTAGTATAAGTTCCGCTCTCCGAGTAAGAATGATTTACAATAGACCCTGAACCTGTAGTTCCATCACCAAAATCCCACAAATAACTAACAATCACCCCATCCGGATCATAACTACCCGAAGCATCAAAAGAAATGACTTTCTTTTTATCAATAATTGTTGAATTTTCAATTAAAACTGCTACAGGGGATCTGTTTTTAACGACTTGGATTGCAACTTTGCTACTAACTGCACCCTCATTATCAACAACTGTTAAAGTAATAGAATATTCTCCATTTTCAACGAAAGAATGAGTTACTTTAGATAAAGAAGATGTGTAGCCGTCTCCAAAATCCCAAAAATAACTAACGATTGAACCATCAGTATCGTAACTTGCTGAACCATCAAAATTTATGGATACACCGGTGTAGGTTATAATCGGAGAATACATTAGTACAGGTATCGGCGAATAATTTGGAGAAAAAACATCATAATCAAAAATAATTGTATTGGCTTTATTTCCAGCATTGTCAAAAGCTTCAATAAAAAAGCTTACAGAAATATTTTCATTCTGTCCAGGAATAAGTGCTTTCCAAATACCATCATTTATTATCATATTAGTAGGAACCCAATTTATTCCAGTTCGATACCAAAGGGTTACATTCTTAACTCCACTAGCAAAAGCAGGTTCGTCAACATTTACTGAAATTTCTACGAGTTCATTAGGTACATGTGAAGGCGAAATATCATGAACATTAGAAATTATTGGAGAAACAAAGTCTCCTACCGTGTAAAAGTAAAGTTTTGAAACATCAAAGTTTCCAATTAAGTCGGACACATAAACAGTGTAGGATACCAACGAGCCATAAGGTTGAGGTGGAATAGTTGCAATATAGTAACCGTTTTCTAAGCTCATGGTTGTATTAATCAAACTAGCTGAACCAATTTTATAATTCAATAGAACAAAATCTAAATTGGAAGTTCTATTAGAAATTTGAGCAACAATTGAGACCGGTTGATCATAGTTAGGAATATCATGAGATCTTAATACATTAACAATTTCAAGAGGAGCAATAGGTATTAAGGAAAATACCATATCGTTATAATCTCTGTCAAATCCTCCAAATTTGTTTTCGAATCCAATCAAAAACATTTCTGGATTATCCAAATTTGAATAAACTTGAACATGCTTTTCTGGATAGTCTGAATTACGTGTATGTTCGGTGAAATACCTATGTTCAGGGGTAAGAATTGAAAGACCAAACTGGCTGTTAACCTCAAATATTTTAGATAAAGGTGGAACTACATAACCACTTACTGGTCCGTTTACTCCTTCTGGACCACTAAAAATGGTGTTAAAATTACTAGACTCAAATTCGTAATAACTTAATGTGTTATAATCTCTATAGCCGGCATATTCAGCAAATAATGTGATATTGTATTTTCCTGCAGGAAATGTCTCAATATCTGTAAGGACTTTTTTTCTCTTTTTTATTAGAATTTTTATTAATATTTAGCCTGATTTCTCCAAGATAATAAGGCATACACTATAGTACTCCCGCTGGTCACTATATTTAAGATGTATTTAACTTCTAAAGATAAAATGGATATTTCTCATAATGGAATATTCCGAATAAATATTTATAAAAAATCTATAATTAATATCAATGTTTTTAAAAATCTTTTCGGGTATTAAAAGATTGAATCATCAGTAAGTTAGAACCGATTTCTGATAGATGGAAATTAAAAAATGAACCAAATATGAATACTTGAAAAGAATTTTAGTTTTCAAATGGAAGATGTTATGACAGGGATTCAAGTAAAAAATAGATAATGAGAATCAAAATTGTGGATTCATAAATCATTAATTATTGAATATAAATTTCTATTCGTGTAGGTGTCACACTTGAGCGAGATTCCTCCAATTCCAGAAAAGATAAGCAAAAGAAAGGTTATAGTTTACAAATCACGTGTCGATCCCACGATAGTTAAGCTTACAGCAGAGAAAATGAAGCATAAATTGTTCGCAAAGTTCGGTTTTTCAAAAAATAAGTCAGAAGAGATCAGAGTAGTTTCTGTGGATAAATACTATGAACCTTATATCGTTATTGACGCAAAATATGATGTAAAATATTTTAGAAGAAAAGTATACACTCTAGCTGTAGATTCAGAAACAGAACAAGTAAAAATTTCAGATGCATTTTACAAACCAGAGGTAGACAATAGCAGTTCTGTTGAGG
>JARRMA010000112.1:0-4616 GCA_037386505.1 Candidatus Bathyarchaeota archaeon | reverse complement strand
CAAATAAAATAAACGAATATTTGAAGTCAGTTGAAAACATGGTTGAAGGTGAAAAAGATGATACTGTTCTCGAACTTTCTGACAAAAAATTTTTTAAAATAAAGAATTTATTCGAAATTTCTGACTTAGAATTAGAATCAAAACTATGGACAAAAGGCCAAGAAAAAGAAGCCTTAACCAATCTTGTAATAGAACATATGGCTTTACTAGGAACTAAGAGCTAATACGTTTAAAAGCTGTTTGAGATTTATTGGCCCATCTCTTAAGATCTTGGGTTTTTCTGATATAAAATCAACAACTGTAGAAGGTACTCCTTGAGAGGTTGGTCCTCCATTTAATACAATATCAACAATTTCTTCTAATTCTTCAGGGATCTCATCAATATTTTTTGGCGGATTCCTTCCAGTCTTATTAGCACTTGAACCAATAAGAATACCTCCACATAATCGAATTAACTTGATAGCAACTTTATTGTCAGGTATTCTTAGACCCACAGATTTTTGATTGAACGTAACTATATCTGGAAGAGTACTCTTTTTAGGAAAAATAATGGTAAGCGGTCCAGGCCAAAACCTAGTAGCCAATTTTTTTCCATTTAATGATAAGTTCGCTATTTTTCGAGCATCATTCATACTAGAAATAAGAATCGGAAAAGGTTTAGTTCTGTTGCCCTTAATCTCTATTAGTCGTTGAACAGAACCAACGTTAAAAGGATCACAACCTAACCCATAAACCGTTTCTGTAGGAAAGACTACTAAACCACCTTTCTTAACGATTCTAGAAGCTTCTATAATATTCTTTAATGTAGCCTCTAGAATCTTCAAGGTTTTGTCGACTCATGAGTTGACTGGAAAGTAATCTTTTATCTTGCCCTTGATTTAACTCTTGGACCAAGTAAAGTCCAGAGCCATTCTACAAATTCTCTAAGATTTTTAGTTTGTATATAGACTTCACCTGGACCACTAATTTCTGTGACTAATCCTTCTCCTCCAAGAAGTGTAGATTTTAATCCTCCAAATTTTCTAACTTTATAATCACAAGTATCACTAAATGCTACGAGATGAAAATTATCGACAATTAATGTCTTTCCTGATTCTAGGGTGTGTTTATCGATGGCTCCAAAAGTATTAATAAAAAGTTTGCCTTCCCCTGAGGTTTTTATCATAAAAAGTCCTTGTCCAAACAAACCTTTCGTGAATCCTTGCCATTTCATATCTAAATCAATTTTTTGAGTCGATGCTATATATGATGAAGATTGAATAATGTATCCATTGTTTGGTTTAACTTCTAGAGTTTCAATGTCTCCGACTGGTGCAGAAACAAAAGCAACCTCTCCGGGATTATCTTTTGCTTTATAATCATTTACAAAAAAGGATTGTCTTCCAAGTAATGAAAGTCCTAATGTACCCAAGAAGCTTTTTTCTCTTTTTCGAGTATTAACTTCAATGTTTGGTTCCATGTATGTCATAGCACCAGCCTCTGCAGTTACTGATTCATTGGGATCTAAATTCACAACGAGCATTGAATATGAGGGTTTATATTTAATCTTGTAATCCAATTTTTTCACCATTCGCTAAATCTAATTTTATTGTAATAATAACTTAGTAATGAATTCTTATTTCTGGATTTAAAACTATCTTCCAAATTTTTTATTGCTCAGCAAGATGCCTATTTGCCGGAGTAGTTAAATTAGAACCCTTTTAATGTTTTTAAACATCACATTATTATTGTTCTTTTTTATTTTACGATAGAAAGGTATTGGTTTACGATGGTTCGAATAGCGGTTCTCAATGAAGAACGATGTGAATCTAAACGTTGTGGTAGACAATGTTATCGTTTCTGTCCGCCGGTGAGAAATAAAATAGAGGCAATTGTTTTTGAAGGCGAAACGCCTCAGATTATAGAAAGTCTTTGTGTAGGTTGCGGTATATGTGTTAGGAAATGTCCATTCAAAGCTATTTCTATTGTAAATTTAACAGATGAATTAGAAACAGATTGTAGTCATCGATTTGGACCAAACACATTCAAACTTTTTCGTCTTCCAACCCCCTCTCCAGGAGTAGTTTTAGGTTTACTGGGGCAAAATGGAATAGGAAAAACAACTGCATTACATATATTGTCCGGAGAAATAAAACCCAATCTGGGAAACTATGAAGAACCACCAGAATGGGCAGATCTCATTCAACATTTCAGAGGATCAACATTACAAGATTATTTTGAAAAATTAAGTCAAGGAAATCTAAAAGTTGTTCACAAACCTCAGTATGTTGATAGAATCTCTCGAGTTGTCTCAGGTAAAGTAGGAGACCTCCTAAAAAAAGTTGATGAACGAAATAAATTAGGGGATCTTAAAGACCAACTTCAATTAAAAACAATATGGAATAGAACCTTGAAAGTACTTAGTGGGGGAGAACTTCAAAGAGTAGCTGTAGCGGCATCTATATGCAGAGAAGCAGATGTTTATCTTTTTGATGAACCAAGTAGTTATCTTGATGTAAAGCAAAGACTTCAAGTAGCCAGAGCCATTAGATCACTCAAAGACGATGATAAAACAGTTATTGTAGCTGAACATGACTTAGCAATACTTGATTATCTCTCGGATCAAATTTGTATCTTTTATGGTGAACCAGCTGTTTACGGTATAGTTTCTCATGTCCACGGTGTGAGAGTTGGAATAAATATTTACCTTGAGGGATATATTCCTGATGAAAACGTAAGATTCCGAAATGAACCAATAATTTTCCATGTTAAACCTCCACTTGCAGGGTTAACAGCCGGGCAGTCTTTAATGAAATGGACTGACATAAAGAAATCATTTGAAGATTTTAAATTTGAAGCAATGCCCGGTGAAGTAAAAAGGGGAGAAGTTATCGGAATCTTTGGCCCAAACGGTATTGGTAAAACAACTTTTGTTAAGATATTAGCTGGAATTGATGAAGCAGACTCGGGAAAAACTTCTTCAGAAGATGAATTAAAAGTAAGTTATAAACCACAATATATTTCCCCTCAATATAATGGAACAGTTGAAGACCTGTTGAAAGAAACCTCTAAAGAATTTGGAACAAGTTTGTATCATAGTCAGATTCTTCAACCGCTAAAAATTCCTGATCTCATGGAGCGAGATATAAATGAGCTTAGCGGGGGAGAACTTCAAAGAGTCGCAATCGCAGCATGTCTTTCTAGAGAAGCAGAACTTTACCTTCTTGATGAACCAAGCGCATATTTAGATGTCGAAGATAGACTTTCTGCAACTCGAACTATTCGACGAGTAATCGAAAACAAAAAAGTAACTGCTTTTGTTGTAGAACATGATGTTGTTGCCCAAGATTTCATTGCTGATCGATTAATGATTTTCTCTGGAGATCCAGGAATTCAAGGATTTGCTTATCCTCCAACAGATCTTCGTGATGGAATGAACAGTTTTCTTAAAGATATGAATGTAACATTTCGTCGGGATCCTCAAACTAAAAGACCACGAGTCAATAAAGAAGGCTCCAGATTAGATAGAGAACAAAAAGATATCGGCGAATATTATTACATAACAGAACAAATGTAGTAATTTAGTATTAATTTTCACCTAATTATTACAGGCATTTTTAGGTCTATATAATAACCTATGTTAAATCACCTGAAAAACAATTATATTTTTCAATAATTTATCTAAGGCAGATTGGGTTTTTGATGTAATCTTGATTTCTAAGCTTCTTTACTTGTATTGATTTTTTGCAGTCTAATGGATCAATGCTTTGGGTTATGTTGATTTCTCCATCAAATAAATCAATTACAGCTCTAGCCTGATCATAAGGGTGTATATCAGCATTAACAACAGCAAGGAATGTAAATCCTTTAGCTCCTAAATCTGTGATTAGTTCTGAAATCCATCTTCTTGTTGCTTCTGTTTTATGTTTAATCAAAACATCAGAAATAGTTTCGACACAAATCCTCTTCTTCTTTGAAGGATTTATATTTCTATAGGCTTTGGTTAACGATATGCTAAGGTTTGTTAGATCTGTTTTACTTCTTAGTTTGTGAATGTTTGGTAGATCTGGAATCTTAGTTTTCGGTTTAGGATTACATAAAAACAGAATAAAATTAGGATTCTTCAATAAATTCTCTAGACCATCAGTTTCAGTAGAAACATAGAATACTGTTTTGTCTTCTCTGATTCCAGTTTCTAGGAAATTTTTGATGAGATATTCTCTTTCATCACTTGGAGAACCGGTTAAAACGATTGCATATCCTTTTGGAATACCGCCAAACATTAAGGAATCAAGTTCAGGTGTTCCAGTAGAAATTCTATCTTCAAGAAGAATCTCTTCAACTCTAATTTCTAATGTTTTCAATTGGAGAGACCTGTTTCGTCCCCGTTCATCTAGATAATGAACTTTGGGCTTCAGTTGATATTCTCCTTTCTTAGATGGTTGAAGAGTCAATTTAACTTCAACTAGTTTTAAAGGAGCTATTTGCTTGCCTTTCATGTTAAGGGTATTTTCTTCGATTCGATAAATCTCAGGCTTTTTTACCACAACAAAATCTGGAGAAATAAAATCATCAACACTTAACAATAGAGCAGGTTCTCTGCCAGCATTAACAAACTCTACAGAAAGACAGAAGGA
>JARRMA010000111.1:0-4629 GCA_037386505.1 Candidatus Bathyarchaeota archaeon | reverse complement strand
CGGCCATCGCTTTCGCGCAATCATTCCCGGAGTCGTCGGAAGCCGTCGAGGCCGTCTACGCGGAAGCGGTGACACACACATTTCCTTCCTGTATTAATAGGCTTATCTGATGATTTCTAGCCTCAAACAACATTCATAAATGTTATGCATATTATAATCTAATTACCCAAAGATTTCAGATTGAATAGAAGCCTCTAAATAAATAATTGATAATTAAAAGAGAATATAATTTGAATGCTTATCTAAAATAGGAATAAATAAAAAGAAATTATAAAACAAAAAAAGAAAAGAAGAATATTTAGAAAAAGTTTGATTTTTGTTCATAAATTTTTAATTTTCATAGTGATCTTCGATGGTTAATTCATCATCATCTGCAACTTCTTCTTCGACGGCTTCTTCTGTCAAGTCTTCATTGTCAGCTGTTTCAGTTGTATCATCTGTTTGATGGGAGTCTTCTGTGATTTCTTCTTTTGTTATTTCTTCAACAGTTACTTCTTCCACAGGTGCTTCTTGTAGAGTCTCAACATCATTTATTTCGTTGGTTGTAGGTAACTCAACTGTTTGTTCGTCAGTTACTTCAATATTTTCTTCAACTATTTCGGGTGTTGAAACTTCTGGGGTTTCCTCAAGGGGTAAGTCATCAAAAACTGGTTCAATTTCGATTTTTTCTTCAGAAAATTCTAAATTCTCTTGTTCTTCTTGAACTTCTTCAGGAGTAATCATTTCTTCAGAAGGAGTCTCAACTGAAATCTCAGAAGGTTCTTCAACAGATACCTCAGGAAGATCAACTGAGACATCAATTGTTTCTTCCAAAGATTTTTCCATAGGAACCTCAACAGAAGGTGTTGTCTCCTCTATTGTTTCTTCAACAATTTGAGCGGTTTCAACCGGTGCTTCAACCACTTGTTCAACAGGTTGTTCTACTGTCTCTTCAACTGTAGTTTCGAGCGGGGTCTCTACTGAGGTTTCAACAAGGTTTTCAATAGGAACTGCAACTGATGGAGTTTCCGTCTCATCAGGAGTTATCTCAGCAGTTTCGGCAGTTTCAAATGGTATTTCAGCTGTTGTTTGGATAGTTTCTTCTTCAGTTGGAACTTTGGGACTAAAAGTTTCATCGATCGGAGCTTCAATTTGAAAATTTAATGTCCCTTCATTGGGTGAAGGATTAAGGGCAACTGGAGCTGATTCAGGAGCTTCAACAACAGGTTCAGTTGAAAAATCATTTTGTGGAGATGTTGGTTCTATAGATTCAGGAACTGAGGCTTCAATTGGTGATTCAATCGGAGTTTCAACTTCAGCTGTAGCTGGGATTTCCTCAGGAATATTGCCAGTTGCGTCTGAAGAGATTTCAGTAGTCTCTTCAACTACATTTTCAGGAGCTTGTAGGGATTCAGATTCTGTTTCGGTTACTTCTGGTTCTGAAATAATTTCTTCTGGAATCAGAACAGATACTGCTTCCTTTAGTTTTGTCAATTGAGTTTTCAATGAAGATAGACCAGTAGAAAATGCACTACTTTCATTAGCATGGATCTCGTCATCAATTTCTCCTGCAACATACTGAATTTCAGAGTTAGCAAGAAATACTTCTAAAGTTCCTATCTGTTGTTCCAAATCATCTACCTTTGAGGTTAAAGCGTTGGCAAGGTTTTTTTGACGGATTTCAATATCAGATATAATATTACAAAGTTCGTCATCTATGGAATCATATGTAGACGCCGAAATTCTACCTGAGTTGTAAAGATTGTCAAGAGCTTGCTTCTTTTTCCTAGCTAATTCTAAATCTTTGCTTATTTTCTCGAAAGAATACTTCCATGAGATCAAATCATAACACCGAGCCGAAATTTAGTATAAAAGAACGAAATAACTGTTGTTAACATGCAGATATATCGTTGGCTGTCAAAAACAGCTCCTTTTACGTAATAATCAATAGGACAGTTTTAAACAAGTATTGATACCAACACACAGATAACATCAATCATTAACACTCTTAACTAAACATAAATTGCTTCAAAAAATGATAAAATCTAAACAAAAAATAGTTCATTAAATAAATTAATAATTTAAGCTAACAGGATATTGACAAAATAGGAAAAATAACACTGAAAAATAGAAAATTATTAGATAAAAATTTGAGTAATAATAATTCTAAACCCCTATAGCATCAGATCTAAACTTGGTCTACGGAATTACACCAGTCATTTTAGCAAGGTTTTTTGCTGAGTCATAATCGAGCTTTTTGACATTTAGAATAGTATATCGTTCAGGACGAATACTACAGGCGTTTACTAATGCCTTAACTATTGATTCAGGTTCTACTCCTAATTCTTTAGCTGTTGTTGGAGCACCAGCTTTTACTAGAGTTTCCTTGATACCTTTCCAATCTAAATCATAAAGATAAGCCATTATAATAGATCCAACTCCACATTGTTCTCCATGCAAAGCTCCATTAGGTTCAATCAAATCTAAAGAATGGCTAAACAGATGCTCTGAACCACTACAAGGTTTGCTGCTACCAGCGATGCTCATTGCAACTCCACAACTTATTAGAGCCTCTAAAATAAGACGAAGCCCCTCTTCAGATCTAGGTTTTATTATATCAACATTTTTTGCCACAAGTCTTGCACTCATAAGAGCTAAACTAGCAGCATATTCGCCGTAATATTCATTTTTTACTTTGTATGCTAATTCCCAATCTCTTACCGATGTAAATTTAGAAATTAGATCTCCACATCCACTTGCGGTGAAACGGTAATCTGAATGAATAATAATGTCAGTATCTGCTACTATCGCCATTGGAGACTGTGCCATAACTGAGTATGGTTTATTCAATCCCTTAACAGCAGCAACAGGACTTGCAATTCCATCATGCGAAGCAGTTGTGGGTACACTAATAAACGCAATTTCTTGGCGAGTAGAACTTAATTTTGCAACATCAATTTTAGTTCCACCACCAACTCCAAGAACTACCTGAGGTTTGAACTCCTTAATTCGTTCTTCAACAACATTAACCTCATCTAAAGTTGATGAATCTACAACAAGATGATCTATATCTATTCCAGCATCATTGAGCAAATCTATAACCGTTTGACCAGCAATAGTTTTAGTATCTTGACCACAAACTACGAGGGCTGATTCATCAAACTCTAATTTCTTACAGATCTCACCTAAAAGAGATAAAGTATCGTTTCCAACAACAACTTCTCTTGGAAGCTGCATTCGATGCAACTGCATTTTCAAAGTAATTTACCGATATGATAAAAAGTCCCATATTAAGTTTCAGGATTTCTCCATTAAAACAGTTATCAAATTATAAAATAAAGCCTTTAGAAATGTTTTTAAATACGTCAAAGATGTATATACACCTCTGACTTCTCCCGAGTCATTCTACTGTATATCAATTTTCGGGGGTTATTAAAAATGCAAGAAAACATTGAAAAACTAGCATTAAAAGGAACAACAACTGTCGGTGTAGTTTGCACAGACGGCGTCATATTAGCCTCAGACACCAGAGTAACAATGGGTTATTTTGTAGCCCATAAACAAGGTAAAAAAATCTACCAAATAGACGACCATATCGCAATGACAATTTCAGGCGGTGTGGCCGATGCACAATATGTTGTGGAGATTCTAAAAGTAAATGCAAAACTTTACAAATTAAATAACGGGAGACCAATGCCAATAAAATCTGCATCCCGCTTAGTCGGAAATGTTCTTTTCTCAGCTAGAGGAGGATTAATGGCGCAGATTCTAGTTGGAGGAGTTGACTCCACAGGACCTCATGTTTTTTCATTAGATCCTTTAGGCAGCTTACTAGAAGAGAAATGTGTTGCTACAGGATCAGGTTCACCTGTGGCCTATGGAGTTCTTGAAGATGCATTCAAAGAAGATTCACAATTGAAGGATATGTTACCAGTCGTTGTACGAGCTGTAGATTCTGCTATGAAAAGAGACATAGCAAGTGGAGACAATTATGATATAATAACAATAACAAAAGACGGATTTCGTAAACTAAGTACTGAAGAAAAGAAACAAATTCTAGGGGGCTCCTGAGGAGCGTAACAATATTTTGCCATCATCGCCGAAAGATCAAGTTGATATAAGTCAACATATACTAGAAAATATTCCCCCTGAGGCTGAAGTTACTCGGATAGAATATGAAGGACCAGTTCTGGCAGTCTATACTAAAAAACCTGAAGTTTTAGTTGAGCAAAGTTATATAATAGCTAACATAGTAAAATTGATCAGAAAAAGGATAGTTGTTCGTTCTGATCCATCAATAAGGGCAAAAGAAAGGGAAACAGAACGAATAATAAAAAATTTGGTGCCTGAAGAGGCTGAAATTACAAACATAAATTTTGACCCCAGCCTTGGAGAAGTTATTATAGAAGCGAAAAAACCAGGAGTTGTTATTGGAAAAAACGGATAAGTCCTTCAGGAAGTCATCAAGCAGACACGTTGGAGACCACGAATTCTTAGAAGCCCTCCGATACCTTCGAAAATTATTGCTCATATGAGACATTTTCTTTACTCTGAAAGTAAAGAACGAGAAAGAATTCTTCGCTCTATAGGTGAACGAATCTTTAGACCTAAAGTCTATGAAGCAGGAGATGTCCGGTTAACAGCTCTAGG
>JARRMA010000110.1:0-4663 GCA_037386505.1 Candidatus Bathyarchaeota archaeon | reverse complement strand
TGGGATATGCTTTACCGATTGCTGAAGAACTCAAAAATAAACTGGAAACTGAATTACCTGTAATAACAAAAATAGAAGTTGCTGGTTCACTTCGTCGTATGAAACCCACAATAGGTGATATTGACATTCTAGTTATTTCTACAAATCATAGTCAAGTTGCAGACTATTTTACTTCTATGGCTGATGTAAAGGAAGTATTAGGCAAAGGTAGAACAAAAATTTCTGTGATATTAAAAAATGGTTTACAAACTGACTTGCGTTTAATTGAGGAAAATATCTATGGATCAGCTCTATTATATTTCACTGGATCAAAGGATCATAATATTAAACTTCGAATGAAAGCTCTTGAAAAGGGTTACAAACTTAGTGAGTATGGTTTATTTAAAGAAAATAAGCAGATTGCAGGGAAAACCGAGAAAGAGGTTTATTCTCAACTAAAAATGGATTTTATTCTCCCTGAACTCAGAGAGAATAGAGGAGAAATTGAAGCAGCACAACAGAATAAAATTCCTGAAATTATAAAATATGATGCTTTAAAAGGGGATTTGCAGTGTCACACTAAATGGAGTGATGGTTCCAACACAATCGAAGAAATGGCCAAATCAGGATTAGAGCTAAAGTATGAATATCTTTGTATAACAGATCATTACGGAAATATGAAAATCGCTGGTGCTTTGGATGATAAAAGGTTACAGAAAGAGTTGAAAGAAATAGAAATTATTAACAAAAGCTTTTATGGCTTAGAAATTTTGAAAGGAGCAGAAATAGATATTCTACATGATGGTAGTTTTAATATAAATAAGAAACTTTTGAAGCAATTAGATGTGGTTATTGCCAGTGTGCATTCAAATTTTAATCAATCGAAGAAAGAGATGACACAAAGAGTAATCAAAGCAATGGAAAACGAATATGTAGACATAATTGCTCATCCTACTGGAAAAAAGATTAACAAGAAACCGCCTGTTCTGATGGATATGGAAGCAGTTTTTGATGCTTCAAAAGAGACTGGAACTTTTTTGGAGATTAACTCTTCTCCTGAAAGGTTGGATCTAGATGACATGAATGCGAGGGCCGCAGTTGAGGCTGGTTGTAGACTGGTTATAGATACAGATGCACATTCCACTGATTATATGAAATTTATTCGATTGGGTATTGCGATGGCCAGAAGAGGATGGTTACAAACAAAAGATGTTCTTAATACAGTTGGATTAAAGCAGCTAAAAAAACAATTAAAACATTAGTTAAAAAAATCAATGCTTTACTTTAAAATAAAAAAATAATCCAATTCCTGACAAGATTGATAAAATGAGTATATATTCAATCCAAGGATACTGACTATTTTTTGGCTCTATGGCAATGTTGTACAATCGCAGTTCATCGATAAGACAAACTGCATCATGGCCAATGTATAACTCAGTTTCTCTTTCTAAAGATCCTTTAGGATTTTGAACCCCCGAAATGAGGGTGACATTTTGTTTTTTCCCATTGACATAAATATGCATTCCTGATGAAAGACTTCGAGTAAAAACTACATGTGTCCATTCATTCAAATTAATAGTCGACTCTGTTGCTATTTCATTTAAGCCCTCTTCCTTAGTTGAAACGTAAGCTAAAATTGCTCCTTGGGGAATTCTTGGATTTTCATTTATTGTTAAACCATTTATAGCGAGCCCAAAAGTTCTTTGAGGTGATTGTGTTCTTGTTCTAGCACATTCAACTATTATGTTATTGTACTTTACGTTTTTGAATTGTTTGGCATTTATCCAAACATCGATGGTTGCTTCATCAGGAATTTCTAGATTCGGTAAAATTGGTGTACTAACGTATGCTGCGCCATCAAAAGAAAGGGATTTATTGAATTTTCCATCAATCAAAATGGGAGTAAATGAATAATTTCCTGAGGAAGTTCCTACTACTGCAGAGTTTAATCCAGTTTTATCTGGTGTTACACCATTCGGTTGCACTTCATCAAAAGACCAGTATGCAACCATGCTATTTTGCTTTACTTTGGGTGGAGAATTAAGGGAAAGCATTTCTTCACTTAGGATATTAAATGGAACAATCAATGGATTATTATCAGTATTATTGCTATCAATTTCATATTGTATATTTCCTATTTTTGAATCTTCGATTTCTTTGGATTCAGGATAGCGACTCAAATAATTATCCCAATAATTACCCCCTGCAGGAAAACCTGCATCCCAATGTTGAATATTATACGAAGAGGTTCCTCCAATATGCTCTAAATTATTAAAAAAGTTGTTATGATAAAATTTGTTTTGATTCGGGGTCGCAAAATATGGCGAAAAATAGATTCCCCAGGTACTATCAGAAATATCGTTTGAAGAAACAATATTGTATGAACCAGCAAAAAAGAAGTTAAATTCAATATTATTTCTTATATTATTTCCAAAAACCAATGAATAAGAGGATCCCATACCTATGCCTCTATTATTATTAGTTATGTTATTTTTTGATATTTTGTTTGAATAACCTTCAATTGCTATTCCTCCTTTAGCATTTCCTTCTATGTTGTTTTCAGAAATATTGTTAAATGAACCTCCAACAAAACGAATTCCATCTTTTAAGTTTGATATAATCTGATTTTTTGAGATAGTTATGTTAGATTGAACCGAGCAAAAAATACCATAATAGGTATCACAAATGATATTGTTTTTTATTTTACAGTTATTTGCCTCAACACAAATACCCGTGGCATGAAGAGAAGACTTTGAATAATTCTGACTTTTAATTGTAAAACCAGTAATTTCTATTTTTTCAGCATTTAATGTAACAACTGTTTGTTCTCCAGATTCAATATCCCCTTTCCCAATTATCATTGTATTTCTAGAATTTTCACCAATGAGCTTCAATGATTTATTAACAATAAGATTTTCATTATAAATTCCCGATTTGACAAATATTATATCTCCTGGGGTTGCATTTTTAATAGCTTCATTTATGCTTAAGTAATTGTCAGGAACAATTAATGTCTTGGACCCATTGGCTTCTTGAAGATTAAATACAATTAAGCATAAAAGAAATATTGTACTTACCAAAATAGCAATGTTTCTTTGCTGCTCTTTTTTGCTCATATTGGTATTCCCAAAGGAAAATGGTCAATAGTGATTATTAGCTCTCCCTGAAGAACACAAATGTTCCGCAACCAGAACATTGAATCGTTAAATAATATTTTAATTTGAATTCGTTATTCTTATTTTTTTAAGTCCCCGTAATCCTTCGAACAAAAAAAGAATCATAGCTGCAATTGTTATTAACATTAATAAGAAGAAAAAGATTTTGAATTGATTGGTTTCAACTGAAAAATGAATTAGAAATATCACCACTTCAATTAAAAGCACGCTTAAGAAGAGAATAAAATAAAAAAGAGAATTAGGAATTAATCTTTTTTTGATCCATAAATAACCTTTTATAGAAATTTTCTTGGTAATGACATAGTTGCCTAACTCTTGTTTTTTTAATAAATTCATATCTTCGAGTTTTTGAAGATGTCTATATGCAACACTTGGACTGCTTAAACTTAATCCTCTCATTACGTCTCGAGGACCGACAGGTCGATTTTCCCGAACTAAATATAGATAGACTTTAAGAGTTCGACCTCGTAACTCACTCAAGGACTCATTCAACATATTGAATTAATTGTATTCGATTTGATATTTTAATTTTTAAAACTTAGTGCTTCTAAAGGAAAGTTTTACTTCTAGAAATTAAAAATTTGTAAGATATGTACTAAGTACATATCTTGAACAAAATTATGCCTGTTTTGGGATTTTTCTAATATCCTGGAGGCATTCCACCTTGACCACCGCCGGGTGGTCCTTCAGTTTTTCCTCCAGATATTACATCATCAATTCTTAGAATCATGGTAGCTGCTTCTGAAGCTGATTTTATCGCTTGTTCTTTGACATTTAATGGCTCGATTATTCCACCCTTAAGCATATCAGAAATATCTCCAGTAAAAACCTCTACACCCATAAACTGTCCTTTTGGTTTTTCATGAGCAGATCTGAGATTAACCAAGATGTCAATTTGTTCTAATCCTGCATTTTCTGCTAATGTTTTTGGAATGATTTCTAAAGATTTTGCAAATGACTCAACTGCCAATTGTTCTCTGCCACCGATTTGGACAGCATAATCTCGTAATTGTTTAGCTAATTCTGTTTCAGTAGCTCCACCACCTGCAACAATCATAGGTTTTTTGTATATATCAGCAACAACAGATAACACATCATGCATAATTCGTTCCGCTTCATCAACCATCCTTTCTAAACCTGAGCGAATTAGAATTGAAACAGATTTAGGATTCTTGCAGCCTTCAACAAAAACCATTTTGTCATCACCTATTTTACGTTCTTCAACAAGTTCTGCATAGCCCAAGTCTTCAGATCTAATATCATCTAAATTGGTAACAACTTTGCCAGCAGTTGCCCTTGAAAGCTTCTTCATGTCAGACTCTTTAACACTTATGACTGCCAATATGCCTTCTTTTGATAGGAAATATTTTACAGTATCATCAACACTTTTCTGACTAATCAAAACATTTGCTTCAGATTTCTTAATTTTATCAACCATCTTCCTGAGTATACTCGTTTCCTTATCCAAGAAACCCATTATTTGCGAAGGATCATTGATTCTAATTTGT
>JARRMA010000109.1:0-9305 GCA_037386505.1 Candidatus Bathyarchaeota archaeon | reverse complement strand
ATATATATACTTCCAGTCTCGTCTCCAACCAGAGCATCTGCAACTCGGCGTACTGAATAATCTCTTCCAGTTACGCTTCTCACTTCGCCCTTAGAAACTACTTTCACGATTGTGTTGACGCCTCTCGAATTTGGGGTCAACGTTTCTACTTTTACCAGCTCTTGGCTTTCAGATGGTTCTTCACCTGACATTTAATCTACTTCCGTTTTACATGGTCATTTAGAGCACTTCTTAAAGATTGTGGTTTTAATTTTTCTAAAAAGACATAAAATTATTTTAAATAAAAAGGGTAAGACTCTTTTTGATAATTACCACAAAAAATTACAAAATCAAAAAAATATGTTATTTTTGTGTCTGATAAAAACAATAGAATAAATTTCTAATATATTAAAAAACAAATTTTGTATTTATTTTCCCATATGAGTTTTAGCCACTATCAATGTAGCAGTTTGGAAAATGTCAGGTAAAACTCGTAGTCTATCTGTTAAAAACATATTCAGTTGATCAAGACTTTCTGTTTTTATTTGTATTATGGCATCGTATTCGCCATACATCATACTAACTCTACTTACTTCGTCAAAGTGTGCAACTTTTTTCAGTATATCTTTTTCAGTTCCTGGATTAAGTGTAACTAGGACATATGCTATGACAGACATTGAATAACCTCTTGAAACACGTTTGCAATTGAAAGAAATTAACCTTTCGCCCAGAAAATACCAACAGAATCTTTTGGTGTAATTAAAAAAGTTACTTTTTTATTTTAACCTTCGTTAAATAATTTTAGTGCTAAATTTGCTGAACCTATCACAGCTGCATTATGACCCAAAGTACTTTTAATAATTTTTAATTTGGAAATAGAAACTTCTAGGGCATTTGACTTAACAAAAGTTCTCACTATTTGAACCAGATCTGGTATACCTTCAATAACTCCGCCTCCAAGTATCAGACAACAGGGATTAAATATATTAACCACACTTACTACTCCTGAAGCTAAGTATTTTCCAGTATCTTCAACTAATTTACTAGCTAAGGAATCTCCTTCTGCATATGCTTTGCTAACAATTTTTGCAGTAATTTTTTCAACAGAACCAGCTATTGACAATAATCTTTTTCCTTTTTTTGGGTTTGCTTGAATTGCTTCCTTGGCACGCTCAGCTATTGCCCATCCACCAGCATAAGCCTCTAGACAACCTTTGTTTGGACAATGACATTTTCGTCCATTATGAACAATTGTTATGTGTCCTAATTCTCCCGCAATGTTATTACAACCAAGAATCACTTTTTCACCGCTTATAATTCCACCACCTACACCAGTCCCAACAAAAAGAACAATAAGATCTGCTATTCCTTTTCCAGAACCGAATTTCCATTCTCCCCAAGTAGCAGCTCGAACATCATTGGTCATAAAAATAGGAAGATCGAGTTTTTCTTCTAATTTTTTCTTTAAAGGAAAATTATACCAACCCAAGTTAGGAGAACTACAGACAACTCCTTTTCTATCAACTTGAGCTGCTATCCCAATTCCAACAGCTTTAGCTTCTTGATTTGCTTTATTGAGACAAATATCAATGCCCTCTAAGATGTCCAATATTACCATATTAGGTTCCTTAGAAGGATGAACTAACGATTTATGATTAAATAAAAGACACCCATTTTCATCAACTAATCCAACATTTAATTTGGTTCCTCCAAGATCAATACCTATTGTATTAAAGTGGGAGTCTTTATTCATAATTTTTCAACCTATAACCTGTGAATAATCATTAAAATCTAAATATTATATTTTGGTTTTTAAGAATAATGACTATTGGAAACAAAATATAATCTGAAAAAATATATATTTTTCAATAAAAGCGGATCTTATGTTAAAAAAATAAAAAAATTAAAAATAGAAAAAAGGAAGACCATAATCGGTCTAGTAACCTTCAGGCATTCCGCCTGGAGGAGATCCTTCTTTAGGTTTTGTTGAGGCAATTACATCGTCTATTCGTAATATCATTGAGGCAACTTCAGCAGCAGATTTCATAGCTTGTTCTTTAACTTTTAGGGGTTCAACAACTCCATTTTCGAAGCTATTAGCGATTTCTCCTTTGAAGACATCGACACCCATTAGATGTCCGTTCTTCTTTTCATGTGCTGCTCTTAAACCAACAAGTATGTCAATAGATTCTAGACCTGCATTTTCGGCTAATGTCTTAGGTACGATTTCAAGACCGTCAGCGAATGCTTCTATAGCAAGTTGTTCCCTCCCTCCAACTTTGGTTGCATAAGAACGAAGAAGTTTTGCAATTTCGGCTTCTGTGGCGCCTCCTCCTGCTACAATTTCGTTATCCTGAACAACATCAGCAACTACAGACAAAGCATCATTCATTGCACGATCAGCTTCATCTACCATTCTTTCTAATCCTGCTCGTATCAGAATTGCAACAGATCGAGGTTCCTTACATTTCTCAACAAAAATCATCTTATCATCCCCGACTTTACGTTCTTCAACGAGTCCAGCTTCACCTAAATCAGTAACATTTAAGTCGTCTAATTTTGAGATGACTTTTCCACCAGTGGCTCTGGCCAGTTTTTCCATATCAGATTGTTTAACTCTTCGTGCAGCAATAATTCCTTCCTTAGCTAGGAAATGTTGAGCCATATCGTCTATACCTTTTTGGCAGAATAAAACATGTGCCCCAGAAGCTTTTATTTTTACAACCATATCCTTAATCATTCGGGTTTCTTTATCCAAAAATGCTTGCATCTGAGTCGGATCGCGTATCCGAATTTCTGCTGAAAATTCTGTTTTCTCTACTTCAAGAGGTGAATCAACCAAAGCAATTTTGGCATTTTCAATTCTTTTTGGCATTCCTGCATGAACAATTTCTTTATCAATTATAATTCCTTTAACTAATTTAGTGTCAAATAGACTTTTACCTTCCTTCTTAACTCTCTGAATGTTATCAATATCAGCAATTGTCTTATCTCCCCGTTTCTCTGCTATCAACTTGACTGCATCAATAGTAATGTCAGAAAGATGATCACGAGCATCACCTACTGCTTTACTTCCCATCGAAGTTAAAGATACCTTCTTTAGGGTTTCACGATCATTAATATCTACATTTATTCCCAATTTAGCCAGATCTTTAACAGCTTGCTCAACAGCTTTCTGATATCCTCTAACAATAACTGTTGGATGAATATTTTGAGACAACAAATCTTCAGCTTTACGGAGAAGCTCTCCAGCTAAGATTACAACGGTTGTTGTTCCATCACCAACCATATCATCCTGAGTCTTAGCTACTTCCACCATCATTTTTGCAGCTGGATGTTGGACGTCTATCTCATCAAGTATAGATGCTCCATCGTTAGTTATGGTTATATCACCTAAACCATCGATAAGCATCTTATCCATACCACGAGGTCCCAAAGTGGTCCTTAAAACCTCAGCAATAACTTTTGCAGCCATTATATTATTTGTTTGAGCCTCTTTACCTCTTTTTCGGGATGTTCCTTCTTTAAGTATTAGAACAGGTTGTCCACCCTGTTGGGTTAAATATGCCATACAAATCCTTCCTATTTTTTAATAAATCTAGCTACTGCAATTTCATAAGAGAATATAAAGTTTTTCACTAGAAAAATAGAGGCCTATTTATGCCTCTTTAGAAAAGAATAAGAAAACGAAATTTATTTTTCCAACACTTTTCTTGAAGCGATTTCTATGTCTTCTGCTTTAACGGTTTTTCTTCCAGCATGCATTGCAAAATCTATTGCTTCTTTAGCTATTTTTACACCGATATCATCAAGCTCTTTTGCTAGAGCTTTTGCAGCTGCTTCGCTTACTCGACTCGCTCCCGCTTTTTTACATATTCTATGCATTGGAGCTATAGATAATTCAGGATTTTTCATTATACACTCCTTCGAAGCCTCTTTTTTATTTAAGGGTATATTTAAGTTTTTCATTCACTTTTAAACCATTAAAGTTCTTCTTTTTACATTTAATCCTTTTTTTCAGTTTACTTAGATAAATTTAACCAATAAGTAAATAGTTAACGTTCATGAATTAAAGATTTAAGATTATGCTCAAAAATCTCAAGTGTTTTTGTATCATAAAGGCAAAACAAAACATTATCTAGTTTTGTTGGACCTTCAAGATATCCGATTGTTGTGGAAAGCATTATTGTTGCACAACGACCTTTTGGAAAACCAAAAATTCCTGTACTTATCGCAGGAAAAGTTACGCTTCTTAAATGATTCTTATCAGCTAACTTCAACGAGTTCAACGTAGCATCTTTTAATTTTTCATCTTCATGCTCAACTCCATAAATTGGACCTACAGCATGAATCACATATTTAGCAGGTAAATTCCCACCTGTCGTTATAACAGCATCTCCCACATTGACAGATCCTATCTTGTTACATTCTTGCTGAATTGTTGGACCACCTCGCCTTTTTATGGCTCCAGCAACTCCGCCACCCATTTGTAATGCCGAATTCGCAGCATTAACTATAGCATCTGTAGTCTGTTCTGTTATATCACCCTGAACTAACTCTAAAACAGTATTGTTGATTTTAGTCCTCATAATGTTATACCTAAAACTGAAGTTATAGATAATTATTTTTAATTCTGTAATCAACTAAAAATAGCTAAAAAGAGGAATGTTAAAAAAATATTTCAGTTATTTTATTGCTTCTACTTTTTTCACTTCGGGAACATGCTTTTTAAGAAAGTTTTCTACACCCCATTGAAGAGTCATAGCAGACATTGGACATCCACTGCATGAGCCTTGTAATTTAACCTTAACTACTCCATTATCAAATCCAACGTATTCAATGTCTCCTCCATCAGCCTGTAATTGAGGTCTAACTTCCTCGAGAGCCTTTTTCACGCGAGTTTCTATAGCTTCACTCATTAGATTCACCCTTAGACAATTTCATTTGCGATTTACAATAATAAAGATAATAAAAAAGCTTTTGATTTTTTGTTTTTAATAAAATCCTAGTTTTGAAAAAATAAAATTAAGGTAAAGAATTATCTTTTAAAAATAATTATGTTTAAGAAAAACATTTTTACTTATTGCTTTTATGCAATTGTTTTAGGTTTGTAAATTAATGCGGTTCGGGTTTCACGTCTCAATTTATGGTTCTATTGATTTATCAGTAGAGAGAGCAGAAGAATTAGGATGTAATACATTCCAGATTTTTACTCGAAGTCCCAGACAATGGAAATCATTAAGAATTGCTCCAGAAACAGCTAGAACCTTTAGGAATAAAGTGAAGAATAGCGATATTAAACCAGTTTTTGCGCATATGCCTTATCTCCCAAATTTAGCTTCTCCAAGAGATGAAATTTATACAAAGTCAATAAAAACTCTCAATTCAGAGCTGGAAAGATGTAGTTTGCTTAATATTCCATTTTTAGTGACTCATCTAGGTAGCCATCTTGGGGCAGGCAAACAAGAAGGTTTTTCCAGGTTAATTAATGGTATTGACGAAGCATTATCCACAAGTGAGAAACGAGTAACTCTTCTGCTAGAAAATACAGCTGGAACGAAAAACAGTATGGGAAGCACTTTTGAAGATCTCAATCATATAATTGAATCATTAACGTATCCTGAAATGATTGGAATATGTTTTGATACTAGTCATGCGTTTGCTGCAGGTTATGATCTCAGAACCGAAAATAATATTGAAAATACAATTCAGAAGATTGAAGAATTAATCGGTTTTAAACGACTTAAAATTGTTCACCTTAATGATTCTAGAGGAGAATTTAATTCCCATATAGATCGACATGAACATATTGGTTTAGGAAATATTGGAGAAGAAGGATTTAGAAACCTATTGGCAAGCAAATTTAACAAAATTCCAATGATTATGGAAACACCTAAGGATTCCAGACGCGATGATATTGGGAATATGAAGAAGGTAAAAGAATTAGCGATTGGATTGTAAAACATTGAATTAAATACGTTCATCTATTGGAATAAACTTTCTTCCATATGCACCAACATATTCCAATGTTGAACTGATAAGAACTGCATCAGAATATTACTCCAAAGTATGGGCAATCCATCCGGTTACTCTACTTGCTGCGAAAAATGCGGTGAAAAAATCTCTGGGAATCCCGAGCGCGGGCATTATAAGTGCTGCATAAAAATCAACGTTGGGAAATATTCCTTTTTTTGCATGAACTGTTTCTTTGATTTTTTTACATTTATTGTATATTTCCCAAGTATCTTTTTGGTAACATATATTTTCGGCTAATTCTCTAAGATGTTTTGATCTAGGATTTTCAGATTTATAATACCCGATGGCCAAAACCCAAATTTATATCTGTTAAAATAATAAATAGCAAAATGTTATAGCGCTATCTATTTAACCAATAAAAGAGGCTAAATAATTGCATGTTAGAACAATCGCAGCCATAATTGTTTGGACAGTAGTAATCTTACTTTTACTAAATAGAGCATTTAGGCTAGACTGGATAACTCCATTATCAATTGGATTAACTATTGTCGCTGTATTAATCTATTTTAGTCCCAGATTTAGAAAGAAAAAAGATCCAAAAGAAGCGTCATAGATTTGAAAGCTAGCCAAGTTTCAAGATCAAAGATAGCTATTGAGGTATTAAACTAATTTCGAAAAGTTTTGACCAATTTTTTCCAGTTACAAAAAGTCTATGTTCATTTGAATCATAAGCAATACCATTGAGAACCCCTCGGTTATATTGAACACCAGAAGGATCGATGTTTTCAAGATTTATCCATCCAGTAACCCTACCAGTTTTAGGGTCAATTATAGCAATTCTCTTTTCTTGCCATATATTTGCGTAAATTCTACCCTCAACAAATTCCAGTTCGTTGAGATTATTCACTGGATTTACATCAAATACTTCAATTTGATCAATAATTGTAAAATTTTTTGGATCTAGGAAGAATAAAGTTGAATTTCCAATACTCATTATCAGACAAGTTCCATTAGATGTGATCCCCCAACCTTCTGTAGAATATTCAAATTCTTGTAGCAGTTGAAAAGAATCTTTATTGTAAACAAATCCGATTTTATTTTTCCAGGTTAGTTGAATTATTTTGTCATTAAAAATTGTAATACCTTCCCCAAAAAATTCGTCAGATAATTCCTGAAGTTGTAGAATATTACCTGTCTCAAGATCTACCCGACGCAATGAAGAATGTCCATATAATCCTGTGCTTTCAAATAAGACCCCGTCATTAAAAATTAAACCTTGCGTAAAGGCATCTTGATCATGATCATAGATTTTTTCGATTTTAAAGGCGTATTGAATTGGTTCAACATTTGTTGGATTGTCAAATAGTAATAATAGTATAGATACTCCAGAAAAAAGAACAATTAAAATGATTATGATCACTATATAATTACTCTTTTTCATAAATATTCACATAAAATATTAACAATGTCAGTTTTTTGTTCGTATTGATTCTAATTTTTCATGAATCAATCTATTAGCTATTAAGGGGTCAGCTTTTCCTTTTGTTGCTTTCATAAGCTGTCCTACTAAAAAGTTAACTGCATTTTCGTCATTTATTGCATCTTCAACACATTTTGGATTATCATCAAAAACCTTATCCAAAGCATCTTGAAGAACTTTTGGAGAAGAAATCTTCACTAAACCCTTCTCTTCAATAATCTGGGAAGCTATATTTCCTTTCAATACAATTTCTGGTAGAATTTTTTTACCAATTTTCCCACTTATTACCCCATTTTTTATCAATTTGATCATTTCAACCAAATTTTCAGGAGTTATCTTAGACTCAGAAAGTTCGAGATTATTTTCATAAAGGTTACGAAGGAGATCACAAATCATCCAGTTGCTAATTTCTTTGGGATAATTATACAACTTCACACTTTTTTCAAAAAAATCTGCTAATTCTTTTTCACTAACTAGGACCTCAGCATCGTATTTTGGTAAATTATAGACATCTACAAATCGATCAATCCTAGATTCTGGCAATTCAGGCATTTTAGCTTTCACTTTTTCAATGAAATCTTCTTTTATAATTATTGGAACAAGATCAGGTTCTGGAAAATAACGATAATCATGTTCTTCCTCTTTCAAACGCAAAGAAATTGTTACTCGACGAGTTTCATCCCAATGCCTAGTTTCATGCATTATAGCAAGATCTTTTTTAGCCAAGTTTTTTTGTCTCATAATTTCGAAACTTAAAGCTCTTTCAACTTCTTTGAAGGAAGAAATGTTTTTCACTTCAACTCTTGTACCACCAATTAAAGAAATATTTGCATCACATCTCATTGAACCTTCTAATTTACCAGAAAAAATACCTAGATGTTCAAATATTGATCTCAATTTCTGAAGGAAAACTCTCGCTTCTTTGGGAGAGCTAAGATCAGGTTCTGTGACAACTTCTAGAAGTGTTATTCCTGAACGATTATAATCAACAAGAGTATAAGGAGAGGTGTCAATAGCACCCTGATGAACAAGCCGACCTGGATCTTCTTCAAGGTGAACATAGTAATAATTTTTTCTAAAGAAAAACATACAATCTGAAATTTTGCATTTCAAAGCTAAAGCGGCCATAACTGCGTATTCTAAAGCTTTTTGATTTAGCACGGGTAATGACCCGGGTAAACCAAGACAAACTGGACATGTCAAAGAATTAGGATCTTTACCTTTATAATCAGATGAACAACTGCAGAAGAGCTTAGTTTTCAAACTAGTTAGTTGAACGTGAACTTCTAAACCAATGCGAACTTCAGATAATTGTTTAGTGGACATATGTCTACGATAATTTTGTCTGCTAAATTTAGATGTTTTGTTTAAATTCATTCCAAAAAGTAGAATAAATATTCTCAAAAAGATTGCAGGATAATTGTCTTTTTAAATATATGAAATAATTTTTGAGAAAAGAATACTTTAAAGATTTTACAATCACATAAAATTTTAGAGATTAAAGTACAGAAACTAATTTATATAAAGATCATTATGTCTTCAAGTAAAATATCAAAAAATTTCAGAGTTAATTAAGTTGATTGACAAAAAACCTGTTGTTTCTGTGGTCATACCAGCTTTTAAAGAAGGAAAAACCATTCGAAATGTAATAAAAGATCTTAAGAATTCTTCGAGTTACAATACTGAGATAATAGTTGTTGATGGCCACTCAAATGATGGGACAAAAGAGATAGTTAAAGAGGAAAATGCTGAATTCGTAGCTGAACCGAGAGTGGGATATGGAAGAGCAATCAAGACTGGTATCGATCATGCTAAAGGGAACATAGTAGTGATAATAGATGCTGACGATACATATGAAGCAGAGGCGATA
>JARRMA010000108.1:0-9272 GCA_037386505.1 Candidatus Bathyarchaeota archaeon | reverse complement strand
CAACTGATAAAATTGCTATGAAAAGCAAAATGCTTTTTATTTTTTCTAATTTAATATTTCAATCCTCCTTTTTATACAATTAATGCAATGTTGGCATTTTTAAAAAGGTTTTTTGTCAAGAAACCTTGACTAAGAAAATAGTTAATTATTTACAGTCTAGTCAAGAAACCTTGACTAAATAATATTTTATCAAAAATAATCTGATCAATAAAAATCAAATATTTGATTAAATTAATTTTCAAAATAACATTTAATGATTCCACTAAAAATCATCATTTCTACGGTTTTTAATAAAACTTTTAGAGATACTAAACAATAATACATCAGGAGAAGGGTAATTTATGGTTGGTCCAGAAGAAGAAACTTATTCAACAATGTTTACTTCTCTAAAACATCCTGCACGAAGGAAAATCTTAAGAATACTGGCAATTAAGCCAAAAACGTTTTCTCAAATATTAGAAGAACTTACAATTTCTAGTTCCCATTTGACATATCATTTAGAACATTTAGGGGAACTTGTATCCAAAACTGAAGATGGCACATACATGCTATCATCATTTGGCGAAGCAGCCGTCACTGCGATGAGAGAGGTAGAAGAAGTCCCCAATTTAGAGTCAAAAAATCCTATGAAATTGCCTTTAATTTGGAAATCAATATTTGTTATTTTTATGATCTCCATTGTTCTTTTAGCTGGATTTTCATATATCCAATACGTAAATTTGGATCATATTTCCTCAAAATATGATCAACTAGAAGTAAACTATAATCAAATTTCAAGCGAACACACAAAACTATTAGGATGGAGTTCATCTAAAGATAAAACGTTTTCTTTTTTGAAAGATGTAATTCAACTAGATATGACAAAATACTATGCACGATTAGTTAGTAACACAATTGAATATGCAACAGATTTGGGGGGTATTACTGAAGAAAATTTGAAATACACTTTGGTATCTGAGGAAAGTGAATTAGAAGCAGATTTCAGATTTAGAAACCAAACATTATCACGATTTCGATTCGATATAATTGAAGGAGTGCCGTTTTTTTCCCAACAAAAACCAAATGACATCATTGATGTAGCTGATGGTGTCATTGAAAGATACCAAAAATATACGGGAGTTTCCTATCTAGAAGATATGAGAAATATTCTAAAGATAGTCAACACAAACGAAAATACTGAAATCACATCTGGAAATATTAAACTTGTAATATCTTCTGAAGGAAAAGACACAAAAATAGAGTGGATGCAAGTAGCAAATAACATTGATTTCCAAGTTAAAGGTTTAGAATTAAATTTTGAAAATGGAATATTAGAAATGTTAACAGATGGGTGGTTCCTCTTTAAATTGGGTATTACAGAAATAAACGTTCACAAAGATGAAGCAATCAATATAGCAATTAAAAATACAGAAAACTATTCATGGATTGCGAATGGTGAAGAAATATCAGAATTTAATATCCTTGAAAATAATATAACTGCAATAATGTATCCCCATCTTAGGGAAAATAATCTAGAACTAACACCATGTTGGGTCATAAATATTCCTCTCGATAAAGTTTACCCCGGAAATGTTGACAACATTATAGTTGGAGTATGGGCTGACAATGGTGAAATCACAGAAATTCAAACAACAAGCATAATTTAATGTTTAATTCTAAACATAAAGAAATTATCGATTAAATGCAAAATTATAATTTATTCTAAAAATTTTTAGGTCCCAATTGATTATTACTAATTTGATGAAATTTACAAAACTTTTCGGTACAATAATTACATCCATATTAATAGTTTCAGTAATTCTGACTTTATTTCATGTTTTCAGTCAAGTTCAAAAAGAAAATTCGAAAAAAGAATTCTTTTTTGGAGTATCATACGGACAAAACAGTTTTGAAGAAGCAAAAAATATTATTGATAAAGTAAAAAACTACACTAATCTTTTTATAATAAATTCTTTTCCCCTGACTTTTAACAACACGAACCCAGATGATTTAAACAAAATTTGTGATTACGCAACGAAATCAGATCTATTTTTTATTGTTTATTTCCTTTCGCTCAAAGATGAAGTGGGAACTTGGCAGCAAAGCTGGGTAGATACTGCAAGGAAAAATTGGGGAGAGAAATTTCTAGGTGTTTATCTTAGAGACGAGCCTGGAGGATATCAAATCGAAAATGGCGGTGATTTTATTAAGGGTTCAACATATGCTGAAGTCTCAGAAAATTTTGTTGCTAATATTTCTTCAAGTTGGAGTATGAAATTTTTGAAAGAAAAAAATGTTACAGTTTTTACTTCTGATTTCGGGCTTTATTATTATGACTATTTGGCAGGGTATGACACTGTTTTTGCAGAATTTGGATGGAATAATAGTAGGATACAGCAAATTGGACTTTGCCGTGGTGCAGCAAATATTTTGAATAAAGATTGGGGGGCGATTATCACTTGGACTTATATGCATCCCCCTTTCATCGGTAGTGGTGAGGAAATTTACGAAGATATGTTAACTGCATATCGTTCAGGAGCAAAATATGTTGTGATTTTCGATTATTCAAAAGAACCAATAGATGGAAAATATGGAATATTAACTGACGAACATTTTGAAGCTATGGAACTATTTTGGAATTATGTTAATTCCTCTTCTAACGATTTTTCAAAAATACAAGGTAAGGTAGCTTATTCGCTACCTAATTATTATGGATGGGCCATGAGATTTCCAAGTGATACAATTTGGGGGATTTGGAATGCAGATGAAAAAAGTGTAACGATCTGGGGTAATCTAATCTGGTTAGAAAATAAATACGGTTTAGAATTGGATATAATATATGCTGATCCAAGAATTAATTTTAAAAGTGATTATCAATTTGTATATTCTTGGAATTCAACACTAAACTAAATTTTAGCTAATTTAACCATATTTACATTGGATCGGATCAAATAATTATAAATGAACCGGTTATGTAAAAAGTATAATTTAGAAAAAGTCTAATTAGTTAAATTTCCAAAAACTGTTTGATTTCTTCTTCTTTAAATCCTGTAATAAGATTCTTGTTATCAATTATGATCGTTGGAAAGCTGAATCGACCACCCAGTTTTGAAATAGTATGTCTAGCTAATTCTTTATCGTCATCGTTGCACAAATCTACGTCAACATATTCGAATTCTATATTATTATCTTTTAGTAGTTTTTTGGCTTTATTACACCAGCCGCATGTACTAAGTGCGTACAAAAATACACTATGTTTTTTATTTTCACCTTGAATTTTAATTATATTCATTTATAATCACCTTATTGAAAATCAATGTGAACACCTTTTTGTAAAGTTTTAGTTTTACATAGAGCAATCTTTATAACTTGACGTTCTTATTTGAAAAGGCGAACTGACACTAGCATAAAAAGAAGGAATTTAGCATGGGTCATAGAAAAAAGCATGCGCCTAGACATGGTTCATTAGCCTATTTACCTAGGGGACGCGCCAAACGAACGATTGGAAGAATCCGTTTCTGGCCCAAAGTTGAAGAAGGCCCAACTCTTCTCGGATTTATGGGATATAAAGCAGGAATGACTCAAACAATAATAGTAGAGGATAAACCAGGTTCTCTACACTTTGGAAAAGAAACAGCTCATCCAGCAACAGTACTGGATGTTCCTCCAGTAATTGTATTTGGAATTCGCGCTTACAAAAAAGATCCCTATGGAATTAAAACATTTACAGAAGCATGGATGAAGAATCCTCCGAAAGATTTCGATAGAGCATTAATTTTACCTGAAAAATTTGATACTGAAAATGACATTAAAAACATTGAAGAAAATGTCGAAGAAATCGAAGAGATTCGATTACTAGTTGCAACACAACCAAGATTAGCTTCAGTCCCAAAGAAAAAACCTGATATTTCAGAAATCAAAGTGGATGGAGGAACAATTAAAGAACAGATTGAATATGCAAAAAGCCTTCTAGGTAAAGCTGTTTCAATTACAGATGTTTTTAAAGAAGGGGGATACATGGATGTTGTTGCAATAACAAAAGGAAAAGGATTCCAAGGCCCAGTCAAAAGATGGGGAATAAAAATATTGCCTCGTAAATCAAGAAAAACCAAAAGGGGAGTAGCGGCAATTGGGCCATGGAAACCAGCAAGAGTATTATATACAGTTCCTCGAGCAGGACAAATGGGTTATCATCAAAGAACAGAATATAACAAACGTATCTTAAAAATCGGAATCGACGGTAAAGAAGTCACCCCACAAGGTGGTTTTGTAAGATACGGTGAAGTTAAAGGAACATATGTACTTGTAGATGGAAGCTTACCAGGTCCAGCAAAACGGCTGATTAGATTAAGATATCCCGCACGTGCTCCAAAAAGAATGCCTGAAACACCTCCAACTATTAATTATATATCATTAGAATCTACACAAAAATAGGTCGGGTGATTATTAATGGGAAATATTTCAGCTAAAGTTTTTGATCTAAATGGAAAGGAAGTCGCAAAACTTAATCTTCCCAAAATTTTCAATACTCCAAATAGACCAGACGTGATTAAAAGAGCAGTAATAGCGATACAATCACATAAAATTCAGCGCAGAATCAAGGGGAACAGGTTCTGGAATAGCGCGTATCCCTCGATTGAAAGAAAGAGGACAAAGAGGAGCTTTCGCTCCTGGAACAGTTGGAGGAAGATCAGCTCATCCTCCCGAAGCCAAGAAGAAAATTAAGAAGAAGATTCCCAAAAAAGAAAACAGATTTGCTTTACGATCAGCTATTGCAGCCACTGGATCAAAAGAAACAGTTGCTTCTAGGGGACATATTATTGACGAAGTTCCAGATTTTCCATTGGTAATAGTTGATGAAATTCAAGATTTAAAGAAAACGAAAGATGTTGAAGATGCATTAATGAATCTTGGAGTATGGCCAGATATTTTTCGGTCAAAAGAAAGCAGAAAAATTAGACCAGGCAAAGGAAAGATGCGCGGACGAAAGATGAAACAAGCTATTGGACCACTTCTTGTTATAACTAAAAATAATGGAGTAGCCGAAGCAGCTCGAAATCTTCCTGGAATAGAAATCGTTTCTGTACAAAATCTGAATGCCGAGGTTTTAGCTCCTGGAACGCATCCTGGACGATTAACAGTTTGGACAAATTCAGCTTTTGAGAATTTAGAGAAAATCTTTGGAGGAAAATAAGTTGGATCCATATAACATTGTTAGATATCCTGTAATGACAGAAGTTACCAGCAGAATACTTGAGTCAGAAAACAAGTTAGTTTTTATTGTCAACAAAAATGCTTCAAAAATGGATATCAAAATTGCCGTAGAAGAACTTTATGATGTTGCAGTTGATAAAGTCAATTCAGCAATAACACCAGAAGGCGAAAAAAAGGCATTTGTTAGACTTAGCCCAGAATATAAAGCAGTTGACATAGCGATCAAACTAGGGATCCTCTAAATTAGAGGATTTTGGTTTTGTAAGATGTCACAATCTTCCAAAATTCTTCCAGCATCTGTTTTTATATTAGTTATAGTAGCGTCTTTGACTCTCTTTCTGTACCCAAAACTAGTATATGATATCTTAATTTGGGTAATCGAATCTTTCCAAGCAGGTGGATTACTTCTATTATTCGGAATGATGATTATTCAAGCACTTGCTATTCCTATTCCTTCTGAACTGGTTTTAATTGCTGGTGGTTTAGCTTTTGAATTTCCATTTGGTTGGCTGGTAGGTGCTCTAGGATCAATATTTGCCGGTGTAATAAGTTTCTACATTTCTAAGAAAGGTGGAAGGTCACTTGCGATAAGATTAGTTGGAGAAAAAGGTATCAAATTTGCAGATAACTGGTTTAATCGTTGGGGAGGATGGGCGATTCTATTAGGAAGATTTGCTCCATTCATTCCATTTGATGCAATTTCCTATAGCGCAGGTTTAACAACTATGAAATTAAAAAATTTCCTTATCCCTACAATTATAGGGACTTTACCGCGAACTTTATTTTATACCTCTTTAGGAGGATTTTTTAATATCACGTTCAATGAATTAATAGAATCCTATAAAATCACAGGTGATATTCCACCAGAACTTCAAAGTATGGTTTCTCAATTTAATTATATTTTACTTGCAGTTGTTGGTATTATCGGAGTAATTTTTATCACATATTGGTATACAACATCAAGATATACAAAAGAAAAAGAAGTCAAAAGTATTTAATCTAAAAGTCATTACTTCTATATCTTATAACAAAATAATTCATAGTATAATTTTAAATCTTCATTTTAATTAAAAAAATACAGTTTATTAGAGTCCGTGATCTCTTCGAAAAAGAAACAAATCGGGACTGAAAAAAAGTTCATGCGAAATAGTTTTCAAGTTAGATATTTATCAAAAAATAAAGTAAGTAAATTTTTAGTTTTTGCTTTATCTATTATTATTCTAGTGATTAATATTTATCCAGTTTTATCTCAAAAAACAGATTTTCTATCTGATATTAGTATTAATGAGAAATCAGTTTATAGAAAAACAGTTGTTTTTCATACAGTTAATGGTTCTACTAAGATACCCCATGAATTATATTTATCCATACCCGTTTTACTGTATAATCATTATGTTTCTCAAAGGCATGATCTCTACAATATTTCAGAATATTCGAATTATATAACCCCGAACATGTTCAAATCAATAGCTGAAAATATTCAAAAAGTTATAAATACAGATTCTCATGAGGATGAAATTTTTGCTAACGCCGTATTGGAAATTATTCAACGAATTGAATATAATAGTTCTAATATCAAGTTCCCAATTGAAACGTTAGTAGAGAATTCTGGAGATTGTGATCCACTTTCAATTCTGACTGCATCTATACTAAAAGCAGGCGGTCTTGATGTTGTTTTATTTTTCTATTCGATTTCTCCCATTTCTCATGACAATGTTGGGGTCCAGTTAGCTGAAGAACCAATTTATCAAATAGGAACTAATCCATTTTACCATGAATATGAAGGAAAAAAATATTATGCCGTTGAAACAGTTGGAGATTATTGGAATGTAGGTGATCAACCAGAAAGTTTACATGAATTTCAACCACAAATAATTTCGTTTGAAGATCATCGGGACACTTCACCTTTGCAAATTTCTTCAAATCTTGATAATCCATTGCTTCCTAGTTCAATTTCTTTGAATTTAAGTCCTAATTATTTAGAAGAAAAAATGGAAGAACCCGCCTTGAATGTTTCAGGTTTTATTTCCACAAAATATCAAAACCAACCAGTTTTTGTAAATATAATCCATGATTCGTATGAGTCATTTAATATCTTTAAAACGGTAACAACAGATGAAACGGGTAATTATTCATTTATTTGTAATTTCAACTCTCCAGGGTTATATATTATTCAAGCGAGTTGGAACGGATTACAGAAATATGCAGGTTCAGTAAGTGAAAAATTTACATTTTATATTAGTTTATCACAAGAATTAGATGATTTTGAGATTAACAATATAGTCAATATAGGGCCAGAAATTGTACCTACGAAAGAATTAAATTCTTCAGGAAATCTAATATTGGAATATCAATCTTCTAGAAAAATTCTTGAAAAAAATTTCATAAAAACAAATGTCTTACTAAGCGCTGAGTTTATTATGCTTAGAAACAACGAATCAATATCTAGTGAACAAGAATTTACAATTCCTAGTTATGAATATACAATATATAGCCAACGAGGAAATGTCACTAGGACCATTCCAGACAAAACGGTTATAATACCAAATTATAAACAAAGGATGAATAATCACCTTGAATTCAAAATTACCCAAAACGATGAAAAAGAGTATAGCTCAAGTGCAACTATATTAAGCGATTATGATTATTCACAAATAATTGATAATCCAAATTTATTATTTTTTAAAAATTCTCAATTTTCTAAAGTAAATAGTTGGTATAAAATCACAGCTGAAATAATGGAAGACAAAATATTTTTAAAACTTTTTGATGATGATACTACTTATTTTTCTGAAACAATATCTTTAGATCAGAATACTCAAGAGGATTATAGATTTTTATTAAAATATGAACCGGATTCAATTATAGTCATAAAAGATGTTCAAATTGAAAGACTAGATCAATCAAATCAAGATGATGAATTAGAAGTAAATCTGATTGATTTTTCAAAAATCTTTTCAGAAAATAATTTAACAAATCAATCTATTGGTCTTCAAGAAACGGATAAATTAGAAGAATCGATCTCTATTGAATTTCCAATATTTGAAATATCATTTTCAATTCTTTTGATCACGATTATTTTTGTATTCATTATTTTTTATAAAAAATTTAGAAAGTAAAAATATATCCCAATTTTTTTCTACTTTCTTGAAGAAGCAAAAATTTTGTCAAAAAATTCAGAAGATTAAAATTTAGATAAAAAGGGACAAATTATTATAGAAACGAATATATGGAATGAGTCCATCCAAAACATATCACCATAGATCAGCAGATTGAACAAAAATAAAATACTTCCAAAGAACTGATAATGAGAAATAAAAGTATTTAAAAACTGGGAAATCTGTAGATCCTAATATTCCAAAAGGAAGATGTATAATATTGGGAAAACGTATTCGAGTTCAAAGACGCGGAAGAGGAACGTCAGTTTTTAGAGCATCCTCTCACAAAAGAGTGGCTCCTGTTCGCTATCCTTCAATGCACCCTAATGAACAGAAAGGAGTAACACATGGTAAAGTAAAGGATATTATTCATGATCCAGGAAGAGGATCACCTATGATCTCCGTAAAGCTTGAAAATGGAGATACATATTATTCTGTTGTTCCAGAAGGAGTTTATGAAGGGCAACCCACTCAGATTGGAGATAAGGCATCTGTAGAGATTGGAAACGTAATCCCTATTGGAAAGATTCCTGAAGGAACAATGATATGTAATATTGAGCTGTCACCAGGAGACGGTGGAAAAATGGTCCGTTCTTCAGGAGCTTATGCAACAATTATTACGCACACATCAGATGGAACGATTGTAAAACTTCCATCCCGAAAAACAAGATACATTAACGATCTCTGCCGAGCAACTATCGGGGTTGTATCTGGAGCCGGACGAATCGAAAAACCTTTTCTTAAAGCTGGAAACAAATTTCATTTAATGAAAGCTAAAGGACATTTATATCCTCGCACAAGAGGAATTGCAATGATTGCAGCATGTCACCCTTATGGGAGCAGCAAAAAAGGAGGACGAAAAGTAACAACAGTATCTCGCAATGCACCTCCAGGAAAAAAAGTCGGATTAATAGCAGCTAG
>JARRMA010000107.1:0-4704 GCA_037386505.1 Candidatus Bathyarchaeota archaeon | reverse complement strand
GCTTCTTCAGTTATTGGAGAAAACGGAGCCTCAGTTGCTGTGAAAACAGAGAGAAGTTGAGCTGTCTCTTGATCAGTATCTAACAGATTTAGAACCCCGGCTGTAATGCGATAGCCTTCATCAAGTAATGCCTTCATTGTTAGACTTCCTGTTCCTCCGCCACATATTACATGAATATTGAGATTTTTTTGTTGTTTAATAATAGGTCTGGAAATTGGTATTACATGAAGTTGATCTGTTATAGGATGCTTTTTCACAATGGTGTCAACACTAAAAACTTTTTTGACATTTTCACTTGTAAGAGTATCCTCTGATTTTCCCAATGCGACAATCTCGCCATCCTTCAATAAAATAATTGAATCACAGTAACGAGCAGCTAAATTGAAGTCGTGAAAAACTGCAACAATAAGCATCTTTTTTGTTTTGCATAACTGTTTAATCAGGTCCATTATTTCAAGTTGATTGCTAATATCTAAATGAGTAGTCGGTTCATCTAGTAACAGAATTTGAGGTTCCTGCGTTAGTGCACGGGCTATTATTACCCTTTGTCTTTCTCCACCGCTTAGTTCTGTTACAGGTCTGTCAGCAAATTCCCATGTACGAGTTAATTGCATAGATTTTTTTGCAACTTCTAGATCGTTTTTGTTTTCCATCTTAAATCTAGTCATATGGGGATTTCTGCCCATCAATACGATTTCTAATGCAGTGAAATCAAATGAAACAGGGGTTTCCTGAGGAACTACAGCTAACTGTTTTGCAACATATACGGTTTTCATTTGATAAATATCTGATTCATCTATTAGAATTGCTCCTTTTTTTGGCTTTAGAACTCTGCTTATACTCTTCAATAGAGTAGTTTTTCCAGAACCATTAGGACCAAGAATTCCCAAGAATTCTCCACTTTCCACAGAAAAACTTACGCCCTTAAGTACATCTACTGATCCATACGAGCAATTAACACCGTCTATTGATAAAACAACCATGTAGTTTTGTCACCTTTCATAGAATATATCCTTTCTTTCTTCTACGTAAAAGATAAATGAAAAACGGACCCCCTGAAAGTGCTGTTATTACTCCTACAGGTGCTTCTCCTGATCCCATTGCAACACGAGCTACTGCATCACATATCATTAAGAAAGATGCACCCACTATCGCAGCTGTTGGTAGAAGTACTCTATGATCAGGACCTATTACTACTCTTGTTAAGTGAGGTATTATCAAGCCAACAAAACCGATTAGACCACTTATAGAGACAGCTGCAGCGGTTAATAAGGCTCCACAAATGAGTAGTATCCTTTTTACTTTTTCTGTTTCAACACCTAAATGTTGTGCTTGATCTTCTCCAAGGGCAAGAATATTCAAGTCACGAGAATACAAATAAGAGATTATAATTCCAATGACAATTAAAGGCAGAATAGACCAAACTCTATTCCAGTTTTCTGTAGGTGCAAGACTTCCAATAAGCCAAAAAGTCAATCCATGAAGAAGTCTATCACTAGCAATAACTTGTAGAAATGTTACGATTGCGCTTTGAAAGTATGTTATTGCTATACCTGTGAGAAGAAGCATCGTAACTGGTACTCTTGAACCCGATCTGGATATTGTATAAACGAAAAGTACAGTTACTAAAGAACCAACAAAAGCAAAGATTTGAAGTGTATTTACTCCCAGAAGTGCAACTCCTACTCCCAGAACAATGACTAATGCTGAACCTAATGATGCTCCAGACATAGCACCTATAACATAAGGGTCAGCCATCGGATTTCTGAAGATACCTTGATATATTACACCTGCTGTTGCTAATGCTGCACCAACCAATGCTCCACAAAGTACTCGCGGAAGCCGGATTTGCATTATTATCACTTCGGCTGTTTGACTGATATCTGAAACATCTATTAGATCTCCTAAAACTGGAATTTGCTTAGTCAATATCTTTAAAATATTATTAAATGGAATTGTGGCAAATCCGAGATTAAGTGATGAAACTAAGATAATTAAAAACACAATAGCCGCTATTATAAAGTATATTTTCCAGTGAGATACACGACGTAAATGGGCTGTTTCAGTATCGGAACTCATCGATGATTCACAAATTATTGTTAGATACTAAAAAGGAAAAGAGGGGTTATTTTAGAGTTGCCCAAATATTTCGGGATGAACCATCTTCGCTATGATTTCTAGTGCGTCAACAAGTCTTGGTCCTGATCTTGATATAATATCTGCATTTATTTCGTATAGCGCATTGTTTTGAACTGCTGTTATGCTATCCCATCCTGGGCGATTTTCTACAGCCTCTATTGTTTCATAGAAGTTACCTACTCCCATGTACATGTCTGGGAAAAACATTACATCAGGATTTTTTTCAATAATTGCTTCTGAGCTTACAGTTGGCCAACTTGTAGTAGCATCGGTGAAAATGTTTTCTCCACCTGCTAAAACAATTAATTCTTCAATGAAAGTTCCTGGACCTACACTCATGAGGGGATCGTTCCAAACTTCGTGATATACTTTTGGAGTTGTGTTGGCTGATGCTGCTTGGTTCGCTACATTTTCGATTCTGGTTCTAATATCACTTACAAGATTTCCTGCGTTAATATCGTTGCCTGTCGCTCTTCCTACCAACAAAATATCTCGGAGTACATTATCAATTGTTTTAGCTTCTAATACGAGAACATTGTATCCAAGATTGTTCAGATTCTCTGCTGCGTCTAGACTGCCTGTACTTGCCAGAACTAAGTCTGGCTCCAATGCAACAATGGGCTCAACTGATGGACCGTAATAGTTACCTATACTTGTCATATTACCTGCTTCAATCCATGCTTGAAAATCATAAGGATAATTACAGAAATCTGTCACTCCAACAACATTATCGCCTGCGCCAACAGCAAATAACATTTCTGTGTTGCCTGGAGCCAAAGATACAATTCTTTCAGGTGGTGAAGTCAATGTAACTACATATCCATAAGAATCGGCCAATGTTACTTTTTTATATTCACTAATTTCTTGTTCCTGCTCCTCAATTTTATCTTGGTATTCTCCTATTTGAGCTTGTATGGAATCAAGTTGTCCTTCAATGTTGCTAATAGTTGTTAATTGTCCTTCCATTTCATCAATTGATTCTTTTAAATTATCGATCTGTCCTTGAAAAGCAACAAAACCGTAAGATGCAATTATTAACGAGACAACCGCTAAAATAGCTATTACGTATGTTATGGTTTTATCCATATTTTTACACCTTATAGGATGGATAATCCATCCAAACAACTATATATGTTTTTCGAAGATTCAAAAAAATCAAAATATTCTAAAATTCAATGTTTTAAAATAATGAATTAATCAATTTGAACATTAATATAAGCTATTTCTTTGGTAATCTTTTTCTTGGTAGCTTTTACTTTGAATTGTCGATTATATAGAGGACAATCGAGTACTAAAGTATGGAATTCCCCGTTCTCTCCGAGAGGATCCACGTTCCCAATCTTCGAAAGAAATGATAGACAATTTTCTTTACTGATAACAAATCCCAACCATTCTTCTTTTAGATATTTTAGATTTACACCGGTAATCAACGCTTTGAATTCTAAGCTAAAAATATCGTTAAAAAGATCGGTTGTATTTTTTCCATAAATTGGTTCAATTAATTCCAAGTCTGTTTTGTTGCAAACATCTTTCAATCCGGTTAGATGTGCTTCCACATTGACATCACCTGCGACTAAAGCATCGATTTCAAGATTTTTTAGGGAATCTATGAATCTATTCTCTTCTTTAAAATCGATTATTATATGATTCTTGTCCATCGATTTAGCTAATATTTTCAAAGATTCTATATTTTCAGCATGGGGAGATGGCCAAGGAAGAGTTGTAAGTAAAGTTATTAGATGATCAACTGATATACCTTTTTTCTCGGCTAAGTAGACTGCATAGAGAGAATCTTTACCCCCAGAGAATAGAGCTGCAGCCTTCATTTTTAACCATCTTGAATAGTTCTTTCCATAGATTGAGTTATTTAAAATGTTGGGTAATTATTTTTGAAACTAATTCTAATGATTCAATTAGTCTTGGTCCAGGTCTAGAAATACAGTCTCTTGATAGTTCAAATAGTAGGTTATTTTTCACTGCTCCTATTCTTTTCCATCCTGATCGATTTTTGACTGTTTCGAAGCTTCCCCAAAATCTGGGAACATTGGGAATGACTGGGAACACTATTACGTCAGGATTTTTTTCAATAATATTTTCTGATTTTATTATTGGCCATTCTGAAAAAGCATCGTTAAAAATATTCCTTCCTCCAGCCAAGGTGATAATGTTTCCTATCCATGTTTTTGAATTTACGCTGATGTATGGATCGTTCCAAATCTCAAAGTAAATTTTGGGTTTATGTATAATTGTGTTAGATTTTAAAATGACAAATTCTATCCTTTGTTTTAATTCTTTAACGAGTTTATTTGCTTCAATCAGTTTTCCTGTTATTTTTCCAATAAGTAGAATATTATTCAATACATCTTTGATGCTATGAGGAGATATTGAAACAACTTTTATACTAGATTTATTGAGTTTATTTGCGATTTTTGTTGTTAGTTCACATTTACGACCACACTCATTTTTACATTTGTTTGTTTTTACTGTGCATTGAGCTGTAGAAATTAAAACAAGATCAGGTTTGAGAGATATAATTGTTTTAATTGATGGATTCCAATAACCACC
>JARRMA010000106.1:0-4722 GCA_037386505.1 Candidatus Bathyarchaeota archaeon | reverse complement strand
AGCTGTTTGGTGATACAACATAAACAGGAGCAAATAGTACCGCTGCGAATCCAGCGAGCAAAGCAGATATTCCCATCGACATCATAAACACATTTTTAATATTGATTCCAACTAGTTTAGCTACTTCCATGTTTTGAGCTACTGCTCGTATGGCTTTTCCCTGCTTTGTCTGTTTTATAAAAATCCAAAGAGATGCTGCAAGGATTATAGCCACAACTAATGACAAAAATTTTTGATTTACAACTCGAACACCAAGTAATCTTATATATCCTTCTACAAGATATGGTGAAGCTTGGACTTCGGGTCCCCAAATAAGTTTCACAGATTCCTGAAACATAAGCGCAAGAGCTAATGTTACTATTGCTGCTCTGTTTCCTTTTTTTCGTAATGGACCTATAAGAAGCTGATAGATTACTAAGCTGGCTATTATTGTGATTATTAATGAAATTATTATTGCAGGTCCTAAACCCAAGAAATCCAAAGATATGATCAGATATGCTGTTAGCATATAAAGTGCAGCATGTGCGAGGTTCATTACTCTAGCTACACCATTTATTAAAGAAAAACCAATAGACATTAAAGAATAAAGTCCTCCAAGGATTAATCCGCTGATTATTATTTCTTCAATCAAATTTTAATCACTAACTCCATGGGCCTTCCCAATCTGGATAAGTGTAAGTTACACCTGCTGCTTCTTTCAGTTCTCGAGGATACATTGGAACTCTGGTTCCATCAGGTTGCCATTGGAAAAAGTATTGTTCATTGTATCCAGTTCCATACATAACATCATGAGAACTAGTAAAAACAAAATGCGGTGCCGTAGGTGTTTCAATATCAACTTCTTCAAGAGCCTTAATTACCGCTTCAGTTTCAAAGGTTCCAGCTCTTTTTAATGCATCAAATAAGATGAAACGAATAGCTTCATAGGCGGAAGTTGCCATAAGATCAGGTTCTTCATTCCATCTTTCTTTATAATCTTCTATCATAGGAATGGTTTTTGTTGTAATTGGATATCCCAATACCGTTGCTACAACAGGTGTAGTTTCATGAGCACATTTTCCATCAGTATTTTCCCAATGGATGGGATAACTTCCAGAAAGATCACTTCCCCATAATACAGTGGGTGATCGTCGATCAAACCATTCTTTAACAAAACTTATACTTTCAGGCCCATATACCATTGGAGCTATGATTTCGGCTCCAGCGGCTTCAGCTGCTGCAAAGTAACTTGAAAAGTCAAATGTTCCTGGAAGAAATCTGTTTCCATAAACGATCTCAAAATCATAAAGATCAACTAAACTTTCTACTCTTTGTATTGCAGGTTCAAAAACTGATAGATCCATAGCAATGTATGCAATTTTATTGAAACCAGTATATTCTCTTAATGCTACAAAGCTATCTGTATAACCGAATTCGAGAGCAGTGGAATTTGGTGGGGCAACTTTAAAAAAATATTTAAGTTTTTCATAATCATTCTGCACACGTTCTGTAAGGGCATCTCCTGGAGCCATAACGCTGATGAAGATTTTTTTCTGTTCAGCCATGGTATCTTGAATTACTAAATTGTCTTCGTACGTGCTTCCGCCGATAACAAAATCTACTTTATCGTAATGTAATAGTCTGTTTAAGGCATTACTCACAGTCGAAAGATCAAATGATGTAGATCCGTAATCAGAGTCTTCAGCAATTAATTCAATTTGCTTTCCAAGAATTCCTCCTTCAGAATTAATTTCTTCAACAGCTAAAATGGCACCACGCAATGTGGGGTTCTCTCCCGAATTATCTAAATCGCTAATTAACCCAATCTTTATGGTTTCACCATTTTCTGCATCTCCATTTAAGTTAGCGTAAATAACTCCAACAGCAATAGAAGCAATGCCTATAATTGCGATTAAAATTATGCTCTGTATTTTTGCTAAACCATTAGAATTCACTAGTGAGTATCTCCCCAAAGTTTTAAACCCCATATATTCCCCCTTTCCATATAACATTTTCTAGAAAGATATCAATAGATGGTTAAACTCTGTATGGTTTTGTAGTCTCACGTTCGGGTGCTGGAATAGAAATAGAGAAAACTTCTTGAGTTAATAACTGAATAATTTTTTGTTTTTGACTACGAGGAAAGGAGAAACCTTGCATAACAAATCAGTAAATATAAGTATATTTACATATATTTAACTTTTTAGATCATATATTTACTCTACTTAGTATTACTAATCATTAATTGAAAATAAAAAATTCATTATTTTTTTGGAAATTTAACTATTAGTTATTAATAATGGAAAATTTTTTGAAGTATATTATAGATAATAAAAGCAGTGAAAATCCATTTGCATAAGAAGCTGATAACTTACCTAAACAATGCAAAAATACAAGAAAAGAAATACAATTGGCTTGAAGCTGCAGATATTTACAACCAAGCGTATCGATTAGTTCCAAATGATTTTGAAAAGACTGCAGAATTTCAAGAAATTATTGGATCCTGTCTTTTTAGAGCTGCTTACCAAACCAAAACAATTCAGGATTTTAAAAAGATCCTAAAGCAATCAATAGAAGCTTTTGAAAAAGCAACCAAGTTTTATCAGAAAACATCTATCAAAGATAAAGATGCTAAAGTAAATCATACCAAAGCTTTAGTTGCTTATATAAGTGCTCGGATTGAAACAAACATACCCCAAAAAAGAGAACTCCTTGAAGACTGGCTGAAACTTGAAAATGAAGCCTTGAAATATTATGAGAACGTAGGTAACCAAATAGAAATTGGAAAGTCCTGTAATGAAATCGCAGAAAAACTTTTTGATAAGCGATGCCTTGAGTCGAATTGGAATGCAGTTCAGGATGATATACTAAAAGAAGCTGAATACTCAGTTAGATCTATCAGAGCACTCTCTAAAACAAACAACAATTATGAGATTACAAGAGCTTACATTTTAGCACACAAAGGTTACAGCAATATTGTTTGGTTCAGGGCAGTTGATAAAACATCACAAATGCTTCAAAAAATTGAGGAATATGGAAAAAAAGCTGAAGATTTTTCTAAAAAAGCAGGAGATGCATATCTGCTTGGATTATTATTGATCACATTAGCTACAAATTCATCATCTAGATCCAATCCTGAATTAGCACTTCAAACTTATAATAAAGCAATAAAATGTGGCAAAATTGCACGGGACAATTATATTGTTGGTCGAGCAAGTTTATGGAAAGGCACTACGATTTATTGGTATAAAATTGTGGAAGAAGATCCTGATAAACAACGCAAAGAAATAAAAAGTGCATTGAAATTCGTTCAAGAAGGGATATATCTTTTTTCAACTATCAATAGTTATGGTCAACGCTTTTCAGCCTATTTTGCACTTGTAGATATTATCAAGTTTTTGTCATCGACTGAAACAAAACTTGAAAATAAATTTCAGCTTCTAGAAAAAGTAGTAGAAATTGGAAGAGAATATATTAGAGTAGTCAAGGGAGAGACAATAAGTTTTGTTACGATATTATTTCATGCATTCAGCAATGCTTTGCATGGATTGGCCGAAATTCAGATAAGCCAAGCCAAGAAAAAACAACTGTTAGAAGAAGCGCTGATCTATAGAAAAAAACAACTCAAAGCTATGCAACAGATTTCCCCTTTTGATTATGTTATTTTCAGCCTTTCCTATCATTTCAATGCCCAAATACTTACCGAATTAGCCAAGATGGCAACCGGACAAGAAAAAATTAAACTACTTAAAAAAGCTGCCAAATCAATGAAAAATTGTATAAAATTAATTGAAAAAGACCTTAAAGATAGCCCAGATGGCATGAAAAACGGAAGATATGGATTGCAATACTACATGTATGGGCAAATCTTAGAACAATTATTTTCATTAACAAAGAACAAAAAATTAATTGAAAATGCTATCAAGGCATACAAAGGAGCAATAAAAAGATTTAGTAAAGTAGATTCTAAAAGCAGAATAGCGGAATCATACTGGCAAATAGCTAGACTCAAGAATCATCTGGGGGACAACATTGAATCAGCACAAAATTACCTAATAGCAGCAGAAAATTATAGACTCACTGCAGAAAAAAATCCAAAAATAAAAGAATTCTATTGGCAACATGCTCAATATATGCAGGCTTGGAGCGAAATAGAGAAAGCTAAGTATAATCATAAAATTGAAGAATATGAATTATCAAGTGATTACTACAAAAAAGCAGCAAACTTACACAAAACTTCTGAGTTCTGGAGTTATTTAACTCAAAATTATCTAGCATGGGCAAAGATGGAAGACGCTGAAGATTTAAGCAAAAAAGATGATCCATTACAAGCACTGGATGCTTTCAAAAATGCTCATAAAAGGTTTAACATAGCAAAACAATCCATATTATCAAAACTTAATGAACTTCAGGCATCTGATGAAAAAAACATGGCAAACAGCCTAATCAAAGCTTCAGATTTAAGACAGAGATATTGCCAAGCTAGAATTAATATTGAACAAGCAAAACTTTTTGATAGAAACGGAAAACATAACCTGAGCGCAAGAAGCTACGGCAAAGCAACAGAAATATTAAAAAAGACAATAGAAGAAACAGATTACGAGCAAACAATCAAAGAATTAAAACAAATCATGGTTATAAGCCAAGCCTGGCAAAAAATGGCTCAAGCTGAAGAAAAAAATACTTCAGAATTATATTTAGAAGCTTCACAACTTTTTGAGAAAGCCAATCAATATAGTTTAA